>JBIIRU010000041.1:0-13565 GCA_044341355.1 Cyanobium sp.
CCGATGTGGTTTTTAACCACAAGATGGGAGCCGATTTTGAAGAAGATTTTCAGGCAATCCCCTTCGACGACAACAATCGCACCATCGATCTCGGCCCCTGCCGCCCGGTGCGCGCCTGGACGGGCTTTAACTTTTCAGCCCGCCAGGACAAATACTCGACCATGCACTGGAACTGGTGGCATTTTGCCAGCATTGATTACAACTGTGATGATCCCAACTTCCATGCCATCTGGCGCATGAAAGACAGCGGCTTTGCCAATAATGTGGATACGGAAAAAGGAAATTACGACTATCTAATGGGTTGTGATCTCAACATGAATCACCCCGAGGTCAGCGGCGAGCTCAAACACTGGGGCAAATGGATGCTTGACAGCATCGGCATCGATGGCTTCCGCCTGGATGCGCTTAAACATATCGACAGCAATTTCTTCATCGACTGGATCAGCGACCTGGAAACTCACTGTGGCCATAAACTATTTATCGTCGGCGAATACTGGAGTTACGACCTGGCCTGCCTCAGCTGGTATATCAGCAAAACCGCTGGCAAGATGTCACTGTTTGACGCCCCCCTCCATCTCAACTTTCACCAAGCCAGCCGCGGCCAGGGGCACTACAACATGGCCAACCTATTGGCTGGCACCCTGATGCAAACCCTGCCTTGCTTTGCGGTCACGGTGGTGGAAAACCACGACACCCAGCCCCTGCAAGCGCTTGAATCCGTTGTAGAGGCCTGGTTCAAGCCCCTCGCCTATGCCTGCATCCTGCTGCGAGCCGAGGGTTACCCCTGTATTTTTTATCCAGATTATTACGGCGCCAGCTATAAAGACAAGGGCCAAGATGGCAACGACTACGAAATCTCACTTCCCAGCCACCGGGCTAGCATCGACCAGCTACTGCTGGCCCGCCGCCATTTTGCCTTCGGCCCCCAAAAGGATTACTTTGATCATTTCAGCACGGTGGGCTGGAGCCGCCTGGGCAGTGAACAACATCCCTATGCCATGGCCGTATTGATGAGTAACGGCGACGCCGGCTTCAAGTGGATGGAAGTCGGCAAACGCGACACCGCATTTATCGATTGCACGGGCCATCTCGGCGGCACGATCATCAGCAACCAGGATGGCTGGGCCGAATTCCACTGCCCTGGCGGTTCGGTGTCGATCTGGGTCGAAGCCGCCGCCTACCAGGCGCTGCAATCCTGAGGGGTCCACCCCTGAGGGGTCCTCAGCGCCGCTGGCAGCGCCACAAGCGCACATCAGCTGTCTGTAGCCCTGGCTGCGCCTGCGGCCCCGGCCCCGGCTGCTCACCAGCCCCATCGCCAACCCCAGCCGGCAGCTGGCAATCCCACCCGGCCGGCTGCGGCCGTTGCTCACTCAACAGCCAAGACACCCCCTGGCCATCGCCCTGGAGATCGCCGGGGCCATCCGCCAGCGGCACCCGTCTGGCCAGGTACCAATTGAGGCTGGGCCGTTCCCCCTGGCGCCACAGATGCAGATCGGCCCCCGCCAGCGCCTGGTCCTGCACTTGGGTTTGCACCTGCAGGGCCACGGGCTTGACGGGCCAGCGTTCATTCAGCTCCCAAAGCCACAACGGGCTGCCGAACAACAAGACCAAAGACAGCCAAAATCCCAGCGCCAGGGTGATCAGTCCGCCCAGACGTTGCCTAGGGCGACGTGCTGCCAGCCAGGTTCCGCCCAGCAGCAGCCCCAGGCCGGCGGGCAACGCCACCAGGGCTGCGGGCCTGAGGGCCGGCAAAAGGCCAACGCCGCCAACTGCCGCCGCCAGCAGCACCAACACCCCCAAACCGCACCACAGCCGCGGCACGGCCCTTAAGCCAGCGGCTCCAGGCAAAGCCAAAGCGCCATCACGGCGCACCAGGCCCACCAGCACCGGTCCCAGCGCCAGGCAAAACGGCGGCCACAGCAGCAGGCTGTACCAGGGCAGCTGGGTCTGCAGCGGCAGCACCAACAGGCTGGCCATCGCCGTCAGTCCCAGCACCCACCGCCCCCAGCGGCTGCGGCGTTGGCGCCAGGCCAGGGCGATGCCAAACGGCCACAGGGGCAGCCAGGGCCAGCCCCCCTTGAGCACCTCCAGTAGCGGCGGCAAGGGGCCACCGCCATGGCCTTCGATCCCCTGGCCCAGCCTGGCCACGCCCTGGCTGGTCCACATCTCCAGCGCCTGCTGGGGCCCCCTCACCCAGCCATGCCAGCCATGCCAGGCCAACCCCGGCAGCAGGCCCAGGGCCAATGCAACCAGCAGCCACCCCCAGTCCCGACCACCCAGATCCCGATCGAGCCAGCGCAGCAGCAGGGCTGTGGCCAAAACGGGCAAGGCGACCGGTGCCTTAAGCAACAGCAGGGCGCTGGTCGCCAGTCCCGCCAGCAGGCCGCCCCGCAGCAGCTTGGTCGCCGGGCCCTGGGCTAATAACAGCCCCCACCACAGCAGGGCCATAGAACTGAGGAGTGTGCCATCAAGCATCACCAAACGGCCATGGCGGGCCAAGGGCAGCAGCGTCAGGGCAACCACGGCGCTGGCCAGGGCTGGCGCTGGACCCTGCTGGGGCAGCAGGCGCCGCTGCACCAAGGCCAACAAGGGCACCAGGGCCGATGACAGCAGGGCGGGACCAATCCGCAGCAACGCTTCTGGAGGCAAGGCCGGGGCGCCGGCGCCGCCCAACTGGCGCCAGAGGCGAATCAGCAGGGCAAGCAGCCCATGCAGGCCGGGGGGCTTGTTGCGGTAAGCGTCGCCCCAGTAGGTGGGCAACAGTTGCTGGGGCCAGGGGCTGTTGGCAAGTTCCAGCGCCACCCGGGCGACGATGCCCTCATCCCAATCGCGCAAGGGCACCGAACCCAGCCCCAGCAGAACCAAGCCAACGGCCAGCAGCCACAGCAACAGCAACAGCAGACCACCAGCCCCGTTAAATCCTACCGTCCCTCGGCTGGAATCGCCCATCCAGTCCCCTCAAGCCACCGCCCAAGGCGCCGAGTCTGGGCCATCAGAGACCAACAAAAGCCCTCTTTGCCTCACGCATTCTGCCGCTCAGACGTGCCAATGCAACGCCGCAGGCAGCATGCTTGTTAGCATCTCGTCATGAATGGGTTCCAATACGTGACTGAACCCGTGCCCCCCACCGAGGCCCCGGCCAGGCGCACGGCCCGTTTAACCCCAGAGCCAGGACCGCTTTTGGCCCCCAGCGCCCAGCGGCTGCTGTTCGTGCGCCTGCCCTGCAATCCCATTTTTCCGGTGGGGCCCATCTACCTGGCCGACCACCTGCACAAACAGTTCCCTGGCCTGCAGCAGCAGCTCCTCGATCTGGCGGCGTTGCCCGCCCTCGATAGCAAGGCGGCGTTGCGCCAGGCCATCGACCAATTCCGCCCCACCCTGCTGCTGTTTTCCTGGCGCGACATCCAGATCTACGCCCCCGTCGATGGCCGCGGCGGCAACCCCCTGCAGCATTCCTTCGAAATCTTCTATGCCCGCAATCCCCTGCGCCGCCTGCGGGGCGCGTTGGGGGGCCTGAAGCTCATGGGCGCCTACTACGGCGAGCTGCTGCGCAACATGCGCCTGATTCGCCGCGGCCTGCGCTGGGCGCGGCGCCACCAGCCCAGGGCCCGGGTGGTGCTCGGCGGCGGCGCCGTCAGCGTCTTCTACGAGCAGCTGGGCCGCTGGCTGCCCAAGGGCACCGTGGTGTCCGTAGGCGAAGGCGAACTGTTACTAGAGGCGATGGTGCGCGGCGAGCCTTTGCAGCAGCAGCGCTGCTATGTGGTCGGCGAGCCCCCACGGCCGGCGCTTATCCATGAGGCCCCCCTGCCCCTGGAGAAAACCGCCTGCAATTACAGCTACATTGAATCGATCTGGCCCCAGATGGATTGGTATCTACACGGCGGTGATTTCTACGTCGGCGTGCAAACCAAGCGCGGCTGCCCCCACAACTGCTGCTACTGCGTTTACACCGTCATCGAAGGCAAGGCGGTGCGGGTAAATCCGGTGCAGGAGGTGGTGGCCGAGATGCGGCAGCTCTACGACCGGGGCGTGCGCGGTTTTTGGTTCACCGATGCCCAGTTCATCCCGGCCCGGCGTTATATCGACGACGCCAAGGATCTGCTGCGGGCCATACAGACCGCTGGCATGAACGACATCCACTGGGCGGCCTATATCCGAGCCGACAACCTCGATGCCGAGCTGGCCGAGCTGATGGTGGCCACAGGCATGAGTTATTTCGAGATCGGCATCACCTCCGGCTCCCAAGAGCTGGTGCGCAAGATGCGCATGGGCTACAACCTGCGCACCGTGCTCGAAAACTGCCGCCTACTTGCTCGCGCCGGCTTCCGAGAGCACATCTCGGTGAACTATTCGTTCAATGTGATCGACGAGAGCCCTGAGACGATCCGCCAAACCGTGGCATACCACCGGGAGCTGGAAGCGATCTTCGGGGCCGACAAGGTGGAGCCCGCCATCTTCTTTATCGGCCTGCAGCCCCACACCCATCTAGAGAAGTACGCCTTTGACACCGGACTTCTGCAGCAGGGCTACGACCCAATGAGCATGTTGCCCTGGACGGCCCGCAAGCTGCTTTGGAATCCAGAACCCATGGGTGCGGTGTTTGGCCGCCTCTGCCTGGAGGCCTTTGCCCGCAATCCAGACGATTTTGGCCGCACCGTGATGGCCCTCCTAGAGCGTGATTACGGCAGGGCGCCACTGGCAGAGGCCCTCAAGGCACCGCTGCAGGGTCGACCAGCCCTGGCCACCGCCGTGCACTGAGGCCTGGCAGCGACCAAAGCCCACTACCGACACGGTGCATAAGCAGTGCTTAAGCATTTTACCCTCATAGATAAGAAAACAGCCGCTTGGCAGCCAGGTTGCCCACTTTTTCCCCCAAATGTGGCAAGATGATTTTGATATATTCAAGCTTCAATTTTTAGTACCATGCCAAGCGCAACTGTCACAACCTCTACCGAGCTGAGAGATGCCATCCAGCTTGCTGAGCCTGGAGACATCATCACTCTTTCGGGCGTAGGCCCCTTTTCAGTCGGCACCCTGGCCAAGCTGACTAGCACCACATTGCCCACAAATCCTGGAGGCGAATATCAGATTATTGGTGATGGCACCCCGGGTCAGACAATTAGTAACACTCGCATCTATCAAGAAAATATTGATGGCCCCAACGCTCCAAGCGTTGTACAAGATCTGACCCTAAATTACACAAGCGGTACCAATGCAATTTTAAGGGCCACCAAAGGCTCTTATACTGTAGACAATGTAAGTTTTACCGGTACACACACTGGTTGGGCCGGTAACGGTAACAACTATATTTCTCTTACAGTTTCCAACCCACTCACCGGTTCTACGTCTACAAATAGCTCCTCATTAATATTTACGGATTCTGATGTTTCCATTAATGGAATACCTGGCAATGGATTTAACGGAACTTCCGGCGGTGCTGCTTTCATCCAAAGCTGGAACAATGAGGGAGAAGTAACTCTTTCCGGTAACACCTTCGACGAGTCTGGTTATTTAGCCGCGTTCCAATTTTATAATTCTCCTGGTACTGGTTCACCTAATCTAGGCATGTATACAATATCTGATAATACATTCTTGCGAACAACGAATAAAACCACCCGCTCACGCGGTGAACGGCTCGAAAACGTTTCAGCCATTCTTTCTGGCAACAGTTTCAACGATGGATCTTTTCTTGATATCTACGGTGAATTAAGTGGTATCACAATTCAAACTAACACCTTTAATACGATCGAAGGTGGTTACGGTATCAGAGCCACACAGGTTAATACTTCTACGGGTGCAACACTCTTAGGGATTCCGGTGTTTTCTGGTGTTCAAACATTTACGGGTCCCGGATTGCCATTGAAATATGTATCTTCTGTATCTCCATCCGGTGGTGCTTTTATGATTACTAATCCTGGTGGTATTTTGGTTAATGGTAAAAGCTTTACTCGCATGAGTGCAGGAAGTCAAGCAGATGACTCTATAACGTCTTTATTCGGAGTCACTAACGATTGGGTCAATGGAGATGATGGCAATGATACAATTGATGGCGGTGCTGGCAATGATTGCCTTTTCGGTGGAACAGGAAATGATTCAATAATTGGTGGAACAGGGAATGACACCATTGAAGGTGGTCCAGGTGCAGATAACCTTAGTGGCGGCACTGGAACTGATACTCTTTCCTATGCCAGTTCTTCTGGAGCAGTAACTGTTAATCTGGCAACTAACACTGTATCCGGAGGTGATGCCACAGGCGATACTATTACAGGCTTTGAAGACTTTATCGGTTCCGCTTTTGCTGACACGTTTACAGGTACCACCGGTAGTAATTCCATCTGTGGTGGGATGGGCAATGACACCCTCACCGGTGCAGGTGGACAGGATCGGTTCAAGTGGCTCAGCGGTGATGGCAGCGATACCATTACGGACTATTTATCCACAGGAGCCGGCCAATTCGACCTTTTTGTCCTTCAGGATATATTCAATAATACAGCTGGAGGTGCTGCATTAAACGCATCGGATTTCGTAACAAGATCTACGCTTAGTGCTATTCTTGACACGACCGATGACAATAAATTTATAAGAATTGGCACTAGTCAAACAACAGCACAAATCAACGGTTTGGTGAAAGATATAGGACCGGCTTATATCATGATACTTAATTCAGACATTCCTGTGGCCCAGGTTTATTTCGACAATGATTGGAATGATACGGCCAACAGACAGCTTGCATTTACTCTTTCAAATACAACCACCATCGGCACAAACTACAACGGCATAAATCAAACCCGAATCTTTGCCGCCTAGACCTATACAACCACCAACAGTTTTCTTTTCTCTGGCGGTATATTCCGTCAGGGATTTTTTATGAGCCCCCTGTTCCTAATGGTTACCTGAGAGTTCTAGCTAGCTATTCTTTACACACTATCAAAACCACCAATGGCGCCGCAGCAGGGCTAATCCGCCCAGGGCCAACCAACCGATCGCTCCACCAATGGGGTTGGCGCCGCCAGCCCCTGCCGCTCCCATCAACCACTCTGGCCCAGAGGCCGCCAAGGCCAGCGGACCCGCCTGCAGGGCAAACCAGCCGCCCACCAAACCACCGTGCAAACCCATGGCACCCCAAAGAGCACCGCCATCGGCCCGCCGCTGCAGGCCCAGCACGAGGCCCAGCAGGATTAACCCTGCCAATAAACCAGCACCCGCCAGCCCCGGCAGTCGCCACCAGGGGTGAACCAAACCAAACAACAGCGCCTGGCCCCATAGGGCCTGGCGGCGGCCCAGCCGCTCGCCTAACTCAGCCCAAAGCCAACCCCGAAACACCAGTTCTTCGGCAAAACCGACGCCCAGCGCCAGGGCCAGGGCATTGATAACTTCAGCGCCCGTCAGCCCCTGCAGGCCGCCCCAACGGGCCGCTCCCGCCAGCAACAGGCCCAGCACCACCACCAACAGCAAGGCCGCCGCCTTCAGGAATCCCCGCAGCCAGGTGGCCCCGATCCGGCCCGGCGGTCCCACCAGACCCACAAAGCGCCAAGGCTCCGCCACACCCAAACCCGTCCGCAGCCGCCACGGCAAGCTCGCCAGCAGCAAAAGCAATGCCAGCAAGGCCCCAATCAAATCAACCTGGTCGCTCCGCAGCGAGGGCACCAGTAATGCCACAGGGCGACTGAGCAGCCAGCCGACGCCATAAACAACTGGCACATAAAGCAAGGCCCCCAGCCAGTGGGATTGGCCCCTCCCTGGCCCCAGCGCCTTTGGCGTTGGCGCCAGGGGCGCTGGCGCCTTGCCGGAATCCTGCAAATCAGCTCTCCGGTTCGATCGTGCTGCTGAGGCCCTTGGCCTTGAGGGTTTCGCAGTAAAACTCAGCCGGCTCAATATCACAGACAATCACCAAGCCAATGCCGGTGTTGTGGGCCTCCAACATCACCGCAATCGCATCCTGTTCGCTCAGGCTTGGCACCACCTGGCGCAGGGTGGTCACCACATATTCCATGCTGTTGACCGGATCGTTGTGCAGCAGCACCTTGTATCGGGGCGAGGGCTTGCGCACCCGCTCCGGCGCCTTCTCCATCACCGCCGCGCCGCCACTTTCCCGATCGGGGGTAACGCTCGCCACCCGCGGCGGTGCCAGCATGGGGTTCTGGCGGGCGTGGCTAAGGACCGGATGACCCATTAGAGCAACCACAGCGGCCCCAACTTTAGGTTGCAAGGGCCCGCAGCCGGGCCATGGCTTCATTGACATTGGCACGGCTGTTGAAGGCCGACAGCCGGAAATAACCCTCCCCCGCCGCACCGAAACCGCTGCCGGGTGTCCCCACCACGTGGGCCCGGCCCAAAAGCAGATCAAAGAACGCCCACGAATCGAGCCCCGCCGGCGTTCTAAGCCAAACGTAAGGAGCCTGTTGGCCCCCATAAACCTCGAAACCGGCCGCCGTCAATTCGCGGCGAATAATGGCGGCATTTTCCATATAAAAATCAATTAATGCCTTCACTTGCCGCTGGCCATCGGCTGAATACACGGCCTCCGCACCCCGCTGCACAATATAACTAACGCCATTGAATTTAGTGCTCTGACGCCGGTTCCATAGACCCCACAGTTCCACCTGCTCTCCCGTGGAAGTTTTGCCCATCAAGCCCCTGGGCACCACCATAAAAGCACAGCGCGTACCCGTGAAGCCAGCGTTTTTGGAAAACGAGCGAAATTCAATCGCACATTCCCTGGCCCCTTCGATTTCATAAATGGAATGGGGCAAATCAACATCTTGAATAAAAGCCTCATAGGCCGCATCAAACAAAATCAAAGCCCCATTGGCTCGCGCATAGTCCACCCACTGGCGCAAATGGTCCCGCGTGGCCACGGCTCCAGTCGGATTATTGGGAAAACAAAGATAAATCAAATCCACCGGCGTTTGCGGCAGTGGGGCCACAAAACCATTGGCCGCCGTAATCGGCAGATAGGTGAGGCCACCGTATTGACCTTGGCCATCGGCCTCGCCGGTGCGACCGGCCATGACATTGCTATCCACATACACCGGATAAACCGGATCGGTGACGGCAATGCGATTGCCCTGCCCCAGAATATCGAGAATATTGCTGCTATCGCATTTAGAGCCGTCCGAAACAAAAATCTCCTCAGCGCTGACTTCGCAGCCGCGTGCCTGGAAATCATGGCGGGCAATCGCTTGCCGCAACCAGCCATACCCCTGCTCGGGGCCATAGCCATGGAAATCCTCATGGCGACCCAGGTCATCGATGGCGGCCTTCATCGCCAGGCGGCAAGCCTCGGGCAAGGGCTCGGTGACATCGCCGATACCGAGGCGAATCAAGGGGGCCCCGGGGTTGCTCTCTTGAAAGGCCTTGACCCGCCGGGCGATCTCCGGGAACAAATAGCCCGCCTTGAGCTTGAGGTAATTCTCGTTGACCTTGACCATGGCGAAGCGCCCGTGCAGCAGGGATGGCGGGATTGTCCTATGGCGCCCGTCCCCTGCATACGATCGTTTCCTCGCCCTGCCGCGGTCCCCGTGCTCCTCGCACCCATCCAGTCCCGCGAGCCCATCGACTTCGAGGCCCTGATCGGCGCCGATATCCTCAAACCCGGCCGCTACCTGGGCAACGAACTTGGCATCCAGCCGCGCGACTGGCCCCAGGCCTGGACCGAGGCCGGTGTGCGCTGGGCCCTCACCTACCCCGAGGTCTACGAGGTGGGGGCCAGCAATCTGGGCCACATCATTCTCTATTCGATTCTCAACGCCGTACCCGGCCAGCTCTGCGATCGCTCCTACCTGCCGGCCGCCGATCTCTCCGCCCGATTGCGCCAGCAAGACCTGCCCCTGTTTGCGGTCGAAAGCCGCCGCCCCCTGCACGCCTTCGACATTCTTGGCTTCAGCCTCAGCTACGAATTGGGCGCCACCAACATCCTGGAGATGCTGGATCTGGCCGGCATTCCCCTCAGAGCCGCCGAGCGGGGCGACCTGCCCCTGGCCGATCCGGCGGCGCCGCCTTTGATTTTTGCCGGCGGACCGACCGCCACCAGCAACCCCGAGCCCTTCGCCGCCTTCTTTGATTTCATCGCCCTTGGCGATGGCGAAGAACTGTTGCCCGAGATTGGCTTGGTGGTGGCCGAAGCACGGGCCGCCGGCCTCAGCCGCACAGCCCTACTGCGCGACCTGGCCCAGGTGCCGGGCGTCTACGTGCCCTCCCTTTATGGGCCCGGGGCCGATGGGGTCAGCGTGGTGCCATTAGAGCCCGGACTACCCGCGCGCCTGCTGCGGCGCACGGCCACGCCGATGCCCCACTACGCCATGGGACTGGTGCCCCACATCGAGACGGTGCACGACCGCCTCACGGTTGAAATCCGCCGCGGCTGCACCCGTGGCTGCCGCTTCTGCCAACCCGGCATGCTCACCCGCCCCGCCCGGGATGTGGAACCCGAAGCGGTGATCGAAGCGGTGCAAGAGGGGATGAAACGCACCGGCTATGCCGATTTCTCCCTGCTGTCGCTCAGTTGCTCCGACTACCTGGCCCTGCCCGCCGTTGGCGTCGAATTGCGCAACCGCCTGGCGGAACACAACATCAGCCTCACCCTGCCCAGCCAGCGGGTCGACCGCTTCGATGCCGATATTGCCCACATCCTCGGCGGGACCCGTCGGGCCGGCCTCACCTTCGCCCCCGAAGCCGGCAGCCAGCGCCTGCGCGACATCGTCAACAAAGGCCTGACCGACGATGAACTGCTGCAAGGCATCCGCACGGCGATGCAAACCGGCTACCGCAAGGTCAAGTTGTATTTCATGATTGGCCTGCCGGGGGAAACCGATGCAGATGTGCTCGCAATCGCCGCCACCTGTCGGCGCCTGCAGGAGCAATGCCGCGACCTGGGCCGCTTGGAGTTAAACCTCACCATCAGCAATTTCACCCCCAAACCCCATACCCCCTTCCAGTGGCACAGCGTCAGCAGCGCTGAATTCGAGCGGCGCCAGCAGCTGCTGCGCCAAGCCCTGAGGCCCCTTCAGGGCCTCAAAACCAACTACACCGATCGGCGCCTCTCGGCCGTGGAGGATTTCATCGGCAGGGGCGACCGGCGCCTGGCCCCCGTCATCGAAGCGGCCTGGCGGGCCGGGGCGGGGCTCGATGCCTGGTTTGAATCGGCGGAACGCAGCCATGCCGCCTGGCGCAGCGCCATCGTCGCCGCCGGACTGGAGGGCCGTTATCGCGACCTGGAGATGGGCGACTGGCAGGCCGCCGCAGCCATGGACGCCGCCGACCTGGATCGCTTCTGTGACCAACCCCTGCCCTGGGATCACATTGATACGGGCTTAAGCAAGCGCTGGCTGGCCGAAGACCTCGGCCGCGCCCTGGAGGCGGCCACCGTGCCGGACTGCTCCTTTGAGGGATGCAGCCACTGCGGCGTTTGTGGCCCAGACCTGGGCCACAACATCGCCATCCCGCCGCCGCCCATCCCCACCCGCCTGCCCCAGCAGCCGCCCGCCAGTGAGCGGGTCCAACGGCTGCGCTTCCAGTTCAGCAAAACCGGCTCCCTGGCCCTGATCGGCCACCTTGACACCCTGCGCCTGTTGGAGCGGGCCCTGCGCCGCAGCCAGATCCCCATCAGCCATACGGGGGGTTTCCACCCCTTGCCCCGCATCCATTTTGGCCAGCCCCTGCCCCTCGGCAGCGAAGGGTTGGCGGAATGGCTGGAGCTGGAGTTGATCGCCCCGCTGCAGCCCCAAGCGGCCCTCACCGCCCTGCAGAGCCAACTGCCCAGCGAATTCCAGTTGCTTGCGGCCCAACAGGTCGCCCTTGATGGCCCCAGCCTCTCGGCCCTGGTCACGGGCGCCCTTTGGCAGTTTGAGGCCTCCAGCGTCGATGGTCTGCCCGCCCCCAGCCTGGACCAGTGGCAAGCGGCGCTCACGGCCCTGCTGGCCGCCAGCGAGCTGCCATGGCAGGACACCGACAAGAAGGGCAGGCCACGGCAGCGGGATTACAGGCAGCTTTTGCTTGACCTGCGCCTGGTGTCTCCGACTGCGTCGGCAGCGGGGCAGGTTGGGCAAAACGCACCGGTGCAAGTCACCGTGGCGAGCGCCATCACGCCCCAGGGGCTGGGGCTGAAACCCGACCATCTCTGCCTCTGGTTGGGCCAACAGCTGGGTCGCACCCTGCGGACCGACCGGCACCGCCGCCTGGCCCTGAGCCTTGCTGACTGCGTGCTAACTTGACTCTAGGCCGGTAAAGGTACAGCGGGTCCCTACCCGACTCCTATCCGTCCAGGATTTTCCCTTTGGCTCATGCCTTTCACCAGGCGCACCAAGGAAATTCCTCGCCTTCAGCGACGCGCGTTCGACCATTGATTAACTCCGGGTGAGGCCCATGCCCACCTACACCAGTAACTAACTGGTAGCATTTTTAGTCTGATCAAAACAACCTGATTTCTTAGGTCTGTTGCTTTGCAGTCCATCATTTGACACGATCTAGTTGGTTTGGCTGATCGGCGCGGTTTTTATGCACCGCCTTCGCAGCTCCCAATCAGGTCCCTGATTATTCCACTCCTGCCCCCGGCAGGGCTCCTTGAGCCCGTATCCCTTCTATGCCTCAACAGATCGTCATCGCCGAGCACCTGCGCATCGCCGCCGTGCTCACCGACGACCGAATCGACGAACTTGTGGTGGCCCAGGGCCGCTATCAGATCGGCGACGTCTATCTTGGCACCGTCGAAAACGTCCTACCTGGAATCGATGCAGCCTTCGTAAATATCGGTGAGAGCGAGAAAAATGGTTTCATTCACATCACCGACCTAGGCCCCCTGCGCTTGAAGAAAGGCGGCGCCGGCATCACAGAACTGCTCGAACCTCGCCAGAAAGTGCTGGTGCAGGTCATGAAGGAACCCACCGGCACCAAGGGTCCAAGGCTCACCGGCAATTTGACCCTGCCCGGCCGTTTTCTCGTGCTCCAGCCCCAGGGCCAGGGAGTGAGTATCTCGCGGCGCATCGTCAGCGAAAACGAGCGCAACCGGCTGCGGGCCCTTGGCGTTCTGATCAAGCCCCCCGGCGCCGGATTGCTGATCCGCACGGAAGCCGAAGAGGTGAGTGAAGAGCTGCTGATTGACGACCTCGAAACCTTGCTGAGGCAATGGGAAGCCATTCAGTTGGCTGCCGACACCGCTACACCACCGGTTCTGCTGAACCGTGATGAAGACTTCGTCCACCGGGTGCTGCGAGACCTCTACAAACCGGAGGTCACTCGGGTCGTCGTCGAGAGCCCCGAGGCGGTGGCCCGGGTAAATGCCTTCCTGGGTCCTGATCAGGCCAGCCTGGACGTCGAATGTTTCCAGGAACCAACCGAAATTCTTGAACACTTCCGGGTCAATGCCGCCATCCGGGATGCCCTGCGCCCCAGGGTTGATCTGCCCTCCGGTGGCTACATCATCATTGAACCGACAGAGGCGTTGACTGTCATTGATGTCAACTCCGGCTCCTTTACCCGTTCGGCCAATGCCCGCGAAACCGTGCTCTGGACCAACTGTGAGGCGGCCGTAGAAATCTCCCGCCAGCTCAAGCTGCGCAACATTGGCG
>JBIIRU010000270.1:0-3889 GCA_044341355.1 Cyanobium sp.
CCCAGAAAAACGAACCGATCAGCAGCGGCAACAGGGGCAGATCTGGGGGGAGCAAGCCAATGGCCGTGAGCACATTCAAGATCAACGAGATCGTGAGCATCACCGCCAGGTTGGTGAGCAAGAACAGCAGCGTGCGCAGCGCCATGGAGCGGTGTGAAGAATCTGGGGACGTTTGGTCGGTGGGGAGCTAGGACTCCCCGTTCAGAGTAGACAGACTTCTTGCTTTTTATACACTGTTTTTGCCTGGGGATTGCCGACCCCGCCTCCGGCCGCTCGATTGGCGCATGCGTCCCTTTGTAGAGCCCAGGACAACGGGTCCGTGCCTGCCCAGCTAATTTTGATAACCAGGATCAATGCCAACACCGCCCTTGCGGTGGTGCCCCAGGGAGATGGCAGCCCGCCTGCCCCCTAGCCTCTTGGCCCTGCAGCTTCCCTGCCATGCCCGTCCAAAACCGCTGGTCGGATAGTGACGCCCATGAGGCGATCGCCCGCTACGGGGCCCAGGGAGTGGGCCCCGATCTGGCCTTGCGCACCTATAGCGCCCGCCTGCTGGGGGCGGATCCCCAGTTGGTGCTCCATGGCGGTGGCAATACTTCCGTTAAGACCACTGTGGTGGGCCTGCTCGGTGAACCGATCTCAGTCCTATGCGTCAAGGGCAGTGGCTGGGATCTGGGCACCATTGAGCCCCCCGGCCATCCAGCGGTGCGCCTTGAACCCCTGCGCGCCCTGCGGGTCCTTGATGCTCTCAGTGATGAGGCGATGGTGGCCGCCCAGCGGCAGAACCTGATCGATCCCTCGGCCCCAAACCCCTCGGTGGAGGCCCTGCTGCATGCCTTTCTGCCCCACACCTTTGTCGATCACACCCACTCCACCGCCCTGCTGGCCCTCGCCGACCAGAGCGATGCTGCCCAGGTGTGCCGCGAGGTGTTTGGGGAGCGGGTCGCTCTGGTGCCCTATGTGATGCCCGGTTTTGCGTTGGCAAAGGCCTGCGCCGCTGCTTGGGGAGCCGCCGAGGCCCGGCGTCTCGCCCAGGGGGGCCCTGAGCTGGAGGGCATGGTGTTGCTGCAGCACGGTCTCTTTTCCTTTGGCGCCACGGCCGAGCAGAGCTATAGCCGCATGATCGAGCTGGTGCGGCAGGCCGAAGAATCCCTGGGCCAGGGTCGGTGCACGCTCCAGCCGGTGGCCCTGCCGGAGCCCCCGGCGCCTGCGGCCGCGTTGCTGCCAATTCTGCGGGGGGCCCTGGCCCGGGCCGCCGTCACCGCTGGCTGTCCCGCCCACTGGATTTTGTCGCTTCGCGACACCCCTCTAACCCGCTCCGTAGTGGATGACGCCCGTTTGCCGGACTGGGCTAGTCGGGGCGTGGCCACCCCGGACCATGTGATCCGCACCAAGGCCTGGCCCCTGGTGCTGCCCCCTCCCCCCGCCGCCTACGACCGGTCCGCCGTTGATCCCAGGGCCTTGGTCGCCTGGGAAACCCAGGTGGAGGCTGTCCTCGCAACTTATCTGGCCAACTACAGGGCCTATTTCACCCGCCAGAACCAGCGCGTCGGCGGCGGTAAAACCCCCCTTGACCCCCTGCCGCGCCTGCTGGCCCTGCCTGGCCATGGCCTGATCGGTGTGGGCCGCTCCGCCGCCGATGCCGCGGTCACCGCCGACATCGCTGAAGCCTGGGCCACCACTTTGGTAGCGGCCGAGAGCATCGGCCGCTTCCAGCCCGTCAATGAGGACGACACCTTTGATATGGAGTACTGGAGCTTGGAGCAGGCCAAACTCGGCAAGGCCGCCGAGAAGCCCCTGGCCCGACAAGTAGTACTCATCACCGGCGGCGGCGGGGCGATCGGCGAAGCGACGGCTCGGGCCTTTGCCGCCGCCGGCGCCGACCTGGCCGTGATCGACCTCGATGGCGAGCGCGCCGCCGCCGTGGCCGCCGCCTGCGGCCCCCGCGCCCTGGGCTTGCGCTGCGATGTCACCGACTCTGCAGCGGTGCGTGCCGCTTTTGATCGCTGCTGCGCCCACTTCGGCGGGGTCGATATCGTCGTCAGCAATGCTGGAGCCGCATGGACCGGCGCCATGGCCGATCTGCCCGACGCGGAGCTGCGCAGCAGTTTCGAGCTCAATTTCTTCTCCCACCAGTCCGTCGCCCAGGCGGCAATGGCCGTGTTCCGCGCCCAGGACCGGTCTTCCACCAGCAACGGCCAAGCCGCTTCCAACGGCCGGCTAGGCGGCCAGTTGCTCTTCAACGTCAGCAAGCAAGCCCTCAACCCCGGGGCCAACTTCGGTGCCTATGGCACTAGTAAGGCTGCCCTGCTCGCCCTCATGCGCCAATACGCCCTTGAGGGCGGCGATGCCAGCGTCAGAGTCAACGCCATCAATGCAGATCGCATCCGCTCCGGTCTCTTGGATGACGCCATGATTAGGGATCGGGCCGCCGCCCGGGGCATTAGTGAGGCCGCCTACATGGGCGGCAACTTGCTCGGCGCTGAGGTGCGAGCCGTTGATGTGGCCGCCGCTTTTGTGGCCCTGGCCGGCATGGAACGCACCACCGGCGCCGTGCTCACGGTCGATGGCGGCAACGTGCCCGCCATGGTGCGCTAGAGGCCTGTGGTTTCAGACCTCCACCCTGGCCAGCCAAAGCCCCAGGCCCCCGGCCCCAAGCACCACCGCCAGGCACAGGCCCCCCCAGGCCGGCAGGCCCCACCTATCCACCGCCAGGGGCGCCGCCACCGTGATCAGGCCTCCCGCCAGCAGTGGTTGCAGCAGCAGTTGTTTGATCGAAAACGCAGTCAGCACCTCTGTTCGGCCCTCCGCTTCGGCCATCTGCAACAGCAGCAGGCCACTGGCCACAACCCCGGTTGCCTGGCCAAATTCGACCAGGCTGCGTTCAAACCAGGGAGCCGGCATCAGGCGTTTCCCTAGCAGGACCACCACCCCCAGATTCCAGGCAAGCCCCGCCAGAGAAAGGGCCAGCAGCGGCTGCCAGCTTCTGGTCAGGAGTCCCATGTTCAGGGAGGCGGTTGCGGCCACAATCAGCAGATCAGCCGCCAAGGTGCCGATGCGTTGTTGCACTGGTGCCGAAGTCCACTCCGTCAGGTTCCACCGTTCGAGCACCCAGCGCACCAGCAAGGAAGCGAGCAGGGCCAGGGGAAACACCGGCAGGACGCTCACCAAAACGGCCACGCCTCCCCCCAGGCGATTTGCCGCCAGTCCCAGCAGTAGCTGGGCCCCCCAGCCCAGGGCCACGGCCACCCCCGCCAGGCCCAGATTCACCAGCCAGCGGGCTACGGCCGCCCAGGGCCCAGGCTTGGCGGCCAGGGCTGGTGCGGGGGATGAGGGTTCGGCGTCAGGATTAGGCGGGCCTTTTCCAGGACTTTTGTCCGGTTTCTCCTGGGCAGCCAACACCGGCACCGGCTTCGTTTCCGCCAACTGGGCTTCTCCTTGGGATGGTGGGGTCGCCAGCCAGCCGCGCCAGCGACCCCACACCACCAGGAGCCCGCCCATCAGGCTGGCCGTCAACAGACCCACCGTCGCCATGGCCAGGCCCAGGTCCTGACCCCCCACCAGCCCAAGTCGCTCATAGGTGGGACCCATGGCCGCCGCCGATCCATGGCCCCCCTCAAAGGCCACCTCGATCAGGCAGGCCATCACCGGACTCACCCCCAGCCACGGTTGCAGCACCAACCCCACCACCAGGGCCCCCACCAGGAACTGGCCGAAGGCCAGGACCAGGGCCAGCAGGATCTGGGCCCGCAGAGGCCGCCAGAGGGGACCTGGCTTGGGCAGGGGTTTGGCCACCAGCAAGGAGCCGAAAACCAGGGTTAACAGGGCCAGGGGCAGCTCGGCCCAGAAGGAGACCACCGTTGGCGGCAGCACCGGCAAGGGGCCACCGGGG
>JBIIRU010000271.1:0-3883 GCA_044341355.1 Cyanobium sp.
CTTGGACCACTGGGCCCGGGCAGAGGGTCTGGACTGCCGCCAGGGACTGGGCCAGATGGCGGCCGTGCTCGGCTTTGAGCTGGCGCCTTCCTTCTGGGTGGCCCTCAGCGGGTCCTGACGGCGTGGCTAGCCGGTCCCGCCGCCAGGTCCAATGGGCCCCTGACCAGGGGACGCCACGGCCCCGGGTGGGTTTGCTGGCGACCAGTCGGCTGGAGGGGACCTGGCCCATGGCCATCGACAACTGGCTCTTGGACAACGCCTTGGCGACCAGGGCCGCCGCCAGCGCTGCAGAGCTCCCAGCTGGCTGCCTGCCAACTGCCCTGGCGGGCACGCTGCGGTTCTACCAATGGCCGCGACCTACCCTCTCATTGGGTTTCCATCAGCAGCGCCTGCCGGCCCATTGGTTGGAGTTGGCGGCCGCGGGCGTGCTGGATCTGGTGCGCCGCCCCAGCGGTGGCAGGGCCGTGTTGCATGGGGGGGGCGATCTCACCTATGCCCTGATTTGGCCCTCGCCACCCCCCCAGCGGGCCGAGGCCTATCGGCGGTCATGCCGGTGGCTGCAACGGGGATTCGCCGCCATTGATCTGCCGCTGGAATTTGGCGAGGTCGCCATCAACCGGGATCGGGACAGTTGCTTTGCCACCAGCACCGCCGCTGACCTGGTCCATGCCGATGGCAGCAAGCGCATCGGCAGCGCCCAGCTCTGGCGCCGCGGTGCCCTGCTGCAGCACGGCAGCATCTTGATCCAGCCGCAGATAGCCCTTTGGCGCGAGCTCTTTGGCGTCAATCCCCCCGTTCTGCCCGACCTACCGGTGACAACGGCGGAGCTGATCACCCTGCTGCTAGCCCAGGCCCAGCTCCATTTGCCCCAGGCCGAAACGGACCGGGGCGTGGAACTGGTGACGCTGGAGCAGGCGGCCATGCCATGGGACGCCATCGGCGCCCAGCGCAGCGCCTATCAAGTCGTGGGCGCCCCAGCTCCCTGAACCTCACCGCTGCTCAGCATGGAGCGGGCTACGTGGGCCAGGGCCAGACCCATGGGATAGGCATTGTGTTTTCGGGCCAAAGCCAGTAGGGGGGGAGGCACGCGGACCCCAAGCCGGCCGAAGACCACCTCACCCAGGTCGGGACGTTCGAGGGTGCCCGTGGGGAGGCCCGCCGGGCTCAGCACCAGGAGCCGATTGACCCTAGGGTCATCAAGCTGCAGGACGGCCTGCCAAAGGGGTGCCTGCTCGGCGATTGACGGCAGGCTGGCAAGGGGCTGGGCATGGTCACCGATTCGTTCACCGTCCCAACGCTGGACGGGTAGGGATTGCAGGGGCCCATCGTCGATCACCCCCTGCCAGCGGCCCCGGTCACACACCAGGATCCAGGGGGGCAGGCCAGGGATTTCAGCAGATCCAGTCCCCGCAGGACCTGGTGCCGCAGGACCGGGAAGAGCAGGATCAGCTGCCTGGAGTCGTTGCTGACTCAATTGGCGCAGGCTGGCGCTGGCCTCAACCACCCGAAAACGGCGGCGGCTGGCATCGGCGACCCGCAGTTCCTTCAGCACGGTCTGCAGGCGCAGGAGCTGGGACTGTCTGCTGGCGGCCCCCAGGCCAAACCAGCCGAGCACCAGCAGCCAAAGGCCCGGCCCCCCATTGCCCTTGAGCAGCACCCAGGTGCCCAGGCCCAAAGCCATGAAGGACAGGAAGCGGCCGCAGCCATTGGCCACCTGGATGCCACGGCGCTGGCTGCCGCTGATCTGCCATACCAAAGCCTTGAGCAGCAGACCGCCATCAAGGGGGAGGCCGGGAAGCAGGTTGAAAAGGGCCAGGGTTAAGTTCAGCAAACCTAGTTGCAGCACCATCTGGCCAAGGCCAGGGGCAAACTGGCCCGCAGGGACCCGCAGCGCCAAAAACAGGCCGGCCAGGACCAGGCTGACGGCCGGACCCGCCGCTGCCACGAGCGCCGCCCCCATTGGAGTGGCACATTCGCGATCCACGCTGGCTACACCGCCCAACAGAAACAGCTTGATGCTGATCACCTTCACCCCTTGGCTGAGGGCGACCAGGCAGTGGCCCAGCTCATGCAAGAGCACCGAAACGAACAGGAGCAGGGCCGTCAGGAAGGCCAGGCCCCAAGTCATCAGGTCGCCACCGCTGGCAGCAGGGTGGTAGTCCCGCGCGAAGGCCACCGTGGAGATCAGCAGGATGATCAGCCAGGTGGGGTGGATAAGCACTGGGATGCCCCAAACACGGGCTATCTGCCAACCTTCAGCCATGGTGATCGCTAGTGGAGAGGGTCATTGGCAGACTTATAAAGGTTGCCATCTTGGCCAGAGGCGCTTGCCGCTGTTGAAAATCTGCGGCCTGCGTCAACCGGACCAGGCTGCCGCCATCGCGGGCATGGGTGTGGCGGCGATTGGAGTGATCGCGGTGGCGTCCTCGCCGAGGTTTGTGCTGCCGGAGCGGCGGGCCGAGCTGTTTCTGGCGGCCAAAACAGCCAGGCCAGCCTGCCTTGGGGTTTTGGTGGTGGCCGATCCCCAGGCAGCGGATCTGGAGTGGCTTGGTTGCGGCCAGGGCCATGACATCCTGCAGCTGCATGGCCAGGAAAGTGCCGAGCGCTGCCAGGAATTGCGCCAGAGCTTGGGTGTCAAGGTTTGGAAGGCCCTGAGGCTGCGCGATCGCACCGATCTGAACCGGGCGGCCCTCTACGCCCCCCATGTCGACGGCTTGCTGCTGGATGCCTGGGTCGCCGACCAACTGGGGGGTACGGGTCAACGACTGCCCTTGGAGTGGCTGCAGGGATTCAAGCCTGAGGTGCCGTGGTGGCTGGCGGGTGGGATTGCCAGCCAGGCCCTTCCAGAAATACTCTCCAGGGTGCGACCCGACGGACTGGATGTGTCCAGCGCCGTCGAAAAAGGCCCCGGAGACAAGGATATCGAGGGCGTTGCAAAACTGGTACAAGCCGTTAATCACTACGGGTAGACTGTAAATTCAATAACCGATCATTGATTCCTGCTGTTTGACAAGTTCAAAGAATTCTTGTTTCAGACTAGGATCATTGCGGAAATCACCACGAACTACAGAGTTGACCATGCTGGTTTGGGGTTCTTTCACTCCCCGCCACTTCATGCAGTAGTGCTGAGCCTTAAGCAGGATGGCCAGGCCCTGGGGTTTGCACAATTCTTCAATCTCATTGGCGAGGATAATCACGGCCTCCTCTTGAATGTGGGGTCGGGAAAAGACCCAATCAGCGATTCGTGAAAATTTGGAGATACCGATGACCCGCTCGCCGGGCTTGATTCCTATCCAGCAATTTCCCATAATGGGTACAAGGTGATGGGAACAGGCGGAGCGGACGCTGATGGGGCCAACGGTATAAATTTCATCCAGGTCCTTAACGTTTGGAAAACTAGCCACCTTAGGCTGGGGTAAGTAACGACCCTTGAATACCTCTTGGAGATACATTCGAGCCACACGCTCGGCGGTTTCTTCCGTATTGTGATCATTATCGATATCGATCACAAGACTTTTCAGCATCTCACGCACTTTGCCGGCAACTTCAATCTCAAGATGCTCAAGTTCTCCAGCCTCAAGGTATTCGGAAATATTGTCATTGGCGAGAAATGGAACCCCTTGCTGTTGAAGGCGATTCTTGATTCTCTGGCTGACGGGAATCAGCAAGGAGTCAGAATTCTCTTGCCGGCTGGACGGGTTGGAGGGGAGCGTCGATGTCATGGGTTTTAGCGGAAATGGCCGGCTGCAGACATAGACATTGATTTATGTCCTGATCTAGGGCAGTTAGGCCAAAAGAGAAATGGCTTGAGAGTGCCAGGTCATTGCAAAGCATGGCACGTCTTCGCAAGAAATGTGGTTGTCCAAAAGAGGCTGGGTGGAGG
>JBIIRU010000272.1:0-3869 GCA_044341355.1 Cyanobium sp.
AGGGAGCTGGCGGGGAAGCAGACGCGCAGGAACTCGCGGCTGCGGGCGACGATGTCGTCTTCAAACCACTCGCCATCGAGCACGGGGATGATGCCGTCGCGGTCGGGTTGGAAGCTGAGATCGCCAGTGCTTTTGCCGACTTTGGCGACATAATTCTCCAACGTGTCGCCGGCATTGGCGAGGATCAGGCCGGGGTGATCGAGGCTGTAGCGGCCCATCATGCAGCCGGTGGCGTAGGAGAGAAATTCCTTGATGGTGTCCTGGCGGAAGCGATTCCAGAGTTCGTCTTCGCTGAGGTTGCCGCCGTAGCGGTAGGCGGGATTCACCGTGAGGGTGATCTGCTCGATCGGCACCTCGGGACTGAGTTCGTCCTGGAGGCCGTAGGCGTCGATGAAGAGGCGGTTGTTCTCCTCCTCCAATCGCTTCATCTCGGCGATGGTTTGCTTGTTGTTGGCAATCCAGGCGGTGTAGCTGGATTCGAGGGTGGGATGGGGATCAGTGGCGGCTGATAGGAGGGGGAGGGATTGGAAGTCCCAGGAGCGTTCGTAGGCGTCCCAGTCAAAACGACACAAATTCATGCAGCGTCGAGCATTCATTGCTACTTGCTCACCTCCGGTTTTACTAGGAAGCACTGTGACCGGGAGAACCTCAACGTTTCCCGATTGGCAGTTGAGAGTTGGATTGATGATCTTCAACAAGAAGGCCGAGATGGTCGAGTTGAGCGATGCCAGAAGCTCATAATTCGCCTCCGCTTGAACGACCGCGGGGCTGCAATCGTCGAAGAAGACTTCATCATCATCGTGCCTAAATGAAGCATCAGAAGATGTGAGCTTCGACCAGACGAAGTGAGGTTGATTGTAGTACTTCGACGGCCCTAGGCCCGCACCCTCGTAGCGGTGAAGTGGTCCATCGCCTTTGTCCCATCGGACTACATGTTCTGTGTTTCCATACCACTTCCGGTACGCGCCGCCCTTTGAATACAGTTGCCAATTGTCGTTCGACGCATCTGTCTCTGACCAAAATCGCAAGAAGACATCATTCTTTCCGGTAAAAATACCTTTGGTAACCTTCTCCGCGAAGGTCTCCACATTATCGAGGGATACAAAGAGGTCCCGTGCTATATTCGATATCCAGTAAGCAATGGGGCTTCCAGGCACTCTTTCAAAGTCGTCTGGTTTCGCTCGATATAGCCACCCACATTCGGGGTTGTTGATAGCTTCTATAGTTCTTGGCCCTTGATTCTGATGTCCCTTGAACTCGGAGAGCTTGATGTACGAACCGATCAGATTCCGCACATGGTGCCTCATGGAGGTGAAGGTTGCGACAGGGATGCAAGCGGGCTCAAAAGCATTGTATTCGAGCTGAATAAGACTTGTTAGGCTGGTTTCCTCGAGAATCTTGCTACGCAGCCTCTCGTAGGATGATATAAACATCCAAACATAGGGCGCTACGACGCCAAGGCGGCCGGCGTGCTTTGCAAAAGTGTTACAACGCTCGATAAAACATGCGAAAAGGTCGTTTTTGGCACTTGGATAGTTGACCTTTGCGAACTCTTTCACCAGGGCGTTCATTCCTCCACCGCCCATGTAAGGCGGGTTGACGTCGACTGCGTCGTACTCTGCTGTCAGCAGCACTGCTTTCTGCACGAGGGCCCCCAAATGCTTGAGAGCTTCCCTCCCAAGCATGTCCGAAGTGTCCACATCGCTCATACGCTTCAAGGCTGGGAGCTTCTCCCTCAATCTCTCAGGCACCTGAATCAACGAACCAAAGGTGGTGGCGTGTTCAAACAGCTGTTTCAGCTCAACAAGGTCCGCCAGCTTCAGGCCATGGTCCGCAAGGTTGACGGCATTGGCCAATGCCTCCACATCCAGCCCATCGCTGTTCACCAGCGCCATCACATTGAGCTGGATGCCGCGCTCAAATAGGCGTCGATCATCGCCTCGGCCCTTCATCATCAGCGCAAAGCTGGTCAGCTGGGCGGCGCGCTCGTCGATATCGAGGCCAAACAGATTTTGCTCCAGAATCAGCTGCGGAATCTCCCGCTGTTGATAGCCGCGCTCCAAATAGATTGCCTTGAATAACTCATAGGCTTCTACTAGAATATGGCCTGACCCGCAGGCCGGATCGATCAGGGTGAGTTCTTCGGGGTTGAGCGCTTCCGGCGTGATCGCCGCCAACTGCGCCTTCACTTCATCGGTCTGCTCAGCAGGTTCGATGTAGTACTCCATCTGGCCTTTGAGCGCTGAACTCGGATAGGTGGCCAGCCACTGCGCCCCCAAGGAGTTCTGCACCATATATTTCACGATCCAGTTGGGCGTGAACAGCTGGGTGGCGGCCGGAATGTCTTCGGATTTCACCACCTTGCCAATCACCTGGTCTTTCTTTTCGGAGATATAGAACTGATACAGCCAGCCGATGATTTCTACATCGTCGCAATCGCTGTCGCTGATCTGACTGCGGAAGCCGCCGGCAATCGAGCCATCGCTGAGCAGGTCGTCCGGCAACAACAACTCGCTGGCATCATCCAGCCCTTCAAACAGCGTCGGCAGCAGCTGGTGATAGGAGCGGCACACCGCCAGGATCAACTCGCGATACACCTCCCCCTGGGGATCGGCGCCGGCCTGGGCCGTGGGGAGCCGGCCATCGAGCAGGCCCTGCAGGCGCGCTTCATTGGTGTGGGGCTGTAGTTC
Organism: Cyanobium sp.; assembly: GCA_044341355.1. Lineage (GTDB taxonomy): Bacteria > Cyanobacteriota > Cyanobacteriia > PCC-6307 > Cyanobiaceae > Cyanobium. The sequence goes on from JBIIRU010000272.1 coordinate 2,691, forward strand.
AGCGGGCAGGCTGCCGCTGCGCAGCAGTTTTAGTAACTCGGGCTGGGTTTCTGACTCCGTCTGCGGCATCAACACCCTGGCGCCAAAGGGATGCCAGAGCCGGGCATCGAGATAACGCAGCGCCGCCAGGCGATTGAACCAGCTGTAGGCCACCCGCTCCAGCAGCTCCTGGCGATTTGTTGCCTCCTGCTGCCGCAGCTCCTCGATCGGGCCGGCGGCGGTGGTCAGTGTGTCGGCGCTGGCCTGGTGCAGCAGGAGGTCTAGCTTGCGGCCCACCGCCTCGATCAGCTGCCGCCGCATCGCCGGGGCGAAGGTTTTGAGGGCGGCGGTGTTGACGGGCATGGAGGAAGGGGAGTTGGGGGTGTGGAGTGCGGTGAAACCTTGTGACGTTGGTCGGGTTGGATTACCCCTCAACAACAGCGGCGCAGGCATGCAGCCTCAGGCCAAGAGCCTTGGTCACCTTGAGCACGGTGGCGAAACTTGGATTGCCATCGGCGCTGAGCGCCCGGTACAGGCTCTCCCGGCTGAGACCGGTCTCCTTCCCCACCTGCGACATCCCCTTGGCACGGGCGATGTCTTCCAGAGCGCGCGCCAGTCCAGCAACATCATCTGGTGCCTCCTCAAGCCAGGCATCCAGATAGGCAGCCATTTCTTCTGGAGTACCCAGATGCTCCTCTACGTCGTAGGGCACAAAGCCGGCTGCCGATTCGTTGGCAAGGGGAGATGTCTGGGTCATGGGGCAGGCTCGGTTGGGCCTTGAAAGGGATTCAGCAAGGCCACGCCCGTGGGCAGAAAATCGGCCGTGTTGCGCGTCACCACCGTGAGGTCATGCAGCAGTGCGATCGCCGCGATCTGCTTGTCGAGCGCATGCTCGCGATGCGGCACCCGCAGCCGCCCCCAGAGCTGAGCGGCCTCCGCGTCCAGCACCAGGACCCGATCGCCGTAGGTCTCCAGGAGCACAGCCAGCCACTGCTCCAACGCATCGGCCTGAGCCGCATCGCCTCTGCGGCGGATCAGATCCACGCCACGGCGCAGTTCACCGATGGTGATCGACGCCAGATACAACGGCTGGTCTTGGTCGCTGACCGCGCCGAAGAAGGCCCGCACCCCCGGATCAGCCCGTGAGCCCTTGCGCGCTTCGCTGATGACGTTGGTATCAATCAAATACATCGGTGTCGG
>JBIIRU010000273.1:0-3850 GCA_044341355.1 Cyanobium sp.
AAACCTCAGCCAGGGGGATGGCGTCTTCCTGCAGCACCTGGGAGCCCCAGAAGGGGGGAGCAAGGGCTGGTTCCTCGGGCACCACTTCCGAGCGCCCATCGCCTGCATCAGCCATGGTCGGTTCGGCTGCCACGGCAGGGGCTGACCCCTGGGGTTCGGGCTCGGCAGGCGCAGGTTCGGTGGCTTGGGCCCCCTCCTGGCTGTCCTCAAGGGAGAAACCGGCCGGGGCGCCATCAAGAAAGCCCTGTTGGTCATCCCAGCGACCCGCCTGCTTGGCGCCCATCAGGGCATCCATGAAACGAAGATCGGCGAAGGCATCGCGTCCATAGATCACTTGACCGCGATAGACGGACCGGCAATCTCCATGCACAAAACGCGGGGTGAGGGCCGCACCGCCGAGAATCACAGGCACATGAATGCCGACTTGATTGAAGGTTTCAAGATTGTCCTTCATGAAGGCCGTTGATTTGACGAGCAGGCCACTCATGGCAATGCAATCGGCCTGATGTTTTTTCTGGGCTTCAACAATGGCCTCTACGCTTTGCTTGATGCCAAGATTGATGACTTGATAGCCATTATTGGTGAGGATTATATCCACAAGATTTTTGCCTATATCATGCACATCCCCCTTGACAGTGGCGATCAAAAACTTGCCCTTGCTGTTGGATTGCCCCTCTGTTTTTTCCATGTGGGGCTCGAGGAAAGCCACGGCCGATTTCATGGTTTCGGCACTTTGCAACACAAAAGGCAGTTGCATTTGACCTGAACCGAACAGTTCGCCAACCACCTTCATACCGTCGAGCAAAAATGTATTGATAATCTGCAGGGGCGGGTGGTTGCTGAGCGCTTCGTTCAAGGAGTTTTCCAGCCCAATGCGCTCGCCATCGATGATGTGTTGTTTGAGGCGTTCCTCCACCGGCAGATCCGCCAGAGAAGGGCCTGAGGCCCTGGCCTCCTTGGCACTGACCCCCTCAAACATGGTGGTAAGGGCCGTAAGCGGGTCATAAGTGCAGATGCTGGCGTCACCAGCGTCGAAGCGACGGCGGTCATAAATAAGATCGCGGCAAACCTGCTGCTGTTCGGCGTTGATTTTGACCAGGGGAAGGATCTTGGCGGGGCTGACAATTGCCGCATCCATTCCGGCTTGACAGCAATCGTGTAAGAAAACTGAATTCAAGACAATTCTGGCCGCTGCAGACAAGCCAAAGCTGACATTGCTCACTCCCAGGAGAACATGCACCCCTGGTAGGTATTGATGAATCTGCCGAATAGCTTCAATCGTAGCCGCCGCGTTGAGGCGATCTTCTTCGATCCCGGTTGAGATGGGCAGGGCCAGGGGGTCGTAGAAGATTTCATGGGCAGGAATGCCATATTCCAGGGCGTCGCGATAGGCCCGTTGGGCGATGGCAAATTTACGCTCGGCCGTTCGGGCCATACCTTCTTCATCAATGGTGCCGACGACAACGGCGGCACCGTAGGCACGGGCCAGCTCAAGCACCTTGAAGAAGCGTTCATCGCCATCTTCGTAATTGGTTGAATTCAGTATGCATTTACCACCGGCAACCTTGAGGCCCGCTTCCATTTTCTGCCACTCGGTGGAATCGAGCATTAGGGGCAGATTTACATTGGTAACAAGGCGACTTACGAGTTCATGCATATCTTTCTCGCCATCGCGGCCGACATAATCGACGTTGACATCCAATATATGGGCGTTCTCTTTTACCTGGCTGCGGGCGACGCCTACAAGTCCATCCCAATCTTCCTCATTCAACAGGTCGCGCACCTTCTTCGAGCCGCTGGCGTTAAGCCGCTCACCGATGATCAGAAATGAGTTTTCCTGGAAATAGGGAGTTACGCCGTATATGGAGGCCGCCGCCGGTTCATAGTCAAGATGAGGTCTTTCCTGGCGATGCTCTGGCTTACGCACCCGGCGGGAGGCGGGGGTGAGGGTACTGGCCAACTCCGAGAGGGCCGCGATGTGGGCCGGAGTGGTTCCGCAGCAGCCGCCAACTACCTGCACGCCTAAATCTTCAACGAAATGAAGCATTTGCATCTTCATTTCTGTGGGCGTTAGCCGGTAGTGGGCAACGCCACCGATATTTTCAGGCAGGCCCGCATTTGGGATACAACTGACCACAAAAGGGCTGTGCTGACTGAGATAGCGCACATGCTCCTTCATCTGCTCAGGCCCCGTGGCGCAGTTGAGGCCGAGAACATCGATGGCAAAGGGCTCCAGAATAGCCACCACTGCGGCGATATCCGATCCAACCAACATCGTGCCGGTAGTTTCCATCGTCACCGAGACCATCAAGGGTCGGCGTTGGCCCGTGGCCTTGAAAGCCTCCTCGATACCGAGCAGAGCCGCCTTGATCTGCAGAACATCCTGACAGGTTTCCACAATCAAAAGATCCACATCTCCGGCTATTAAACCTTCCGTTTGCTCGCGAAAGGATGTCTTCATCGTGTCGAAGTCGATATGACCGAGAGTCGGCAACTTGGTGGTGGGGCCGATGGAACCGGCCACGAAGCGGGGCTTTTCAGGGGTGCTGTAAAGATCAGCCATTTCCCGCGCTAGTTCGGCTGCACGTTTGTTGAGGGAAAAAGCCTGATCCTCGAGACCATATTCGGCCAGCACAATTGAAGCCGCCCCAAAGGTATTGGTCTCGATGACATCACAACCGGCCTCTAGAAATTGGCGATGCACAGCTTGCACCGCATCGGGTCGGGTCTGCACCAGGATTTCGTTGCAACCCTCCAGCGCTGCACCGCCGAAATCACCGGCGTCCAGATTCATCTGTTGCAGGGAGGTGCCCGTGGCACCGTCGAAGACCAGCACTGGATGGCCCGGGCCATGGAGCCTCTCCAAAAAACCGATGCGACGGGCGGTGAGAGTTGTTAGGGGTGAGGCAGCCATCAATCCTGGACTCGAATCCTGGTGACCCAGTGGTCATACTCGGGATCCCGCCCTTCTGTGATCGCCGTCATCCGATCCCGCAACCGATCCATAATTGGACGTTTGCTAGGCAACAGTGTGGTTTCCAGCTGGCGCACAGGGGTGATGCGGGCCGCCGTACCGGTGAGAAAGACCTCATCAGCAATGAACAGTTCGGTCTTGTCCACGGCCCGTTCTTGGACCGGAATGTCCATGGACTTAGCTAGCTCAAGGATGCTTGCTCTGGTGATTCCCTCCAGGATGTCTTGATCGACGCCGGGGGTGATCAGAATGCCATCACGGACCAAAAATAGATTCATGCCACTGGCCTCACTCACCTTACCACGGCTATTGAGCAGCAGGGCCTCCTCGAAACCGCTTTTCACCGCTTCCGTTTTGGCGAGGGAACTGGTGATGTAAGCCCCACTGATCTTGCCTCGCAGGGGTAAGGAGCGATCCTCTTGACGACACCAGCTACTGATGCGACAGGTGACCCCGTCGGGGGAGAGAAAATTGCCCATCTCGATTCCGTAAATCAAAAAATCTGTCTCAACATCATGGAGACGGGGCGAAATGCCCAAGCAACTAGTATAGACAAAGGGCCGTAGATAAAATGGTTTCGTAGGTTTATTTGCCTTCAAAAAAGCATCAATCGCTCCGTGGACTGTTTCTTCGCTCAGTTCTGTCAGCAGCAGTTTGGCGCTTTGGCTGAGACGGCGGGCATGGCGGTCGGCACGGAACAGCAGCACCTCACCGGGATCGCTTGGATTCGGCAGGCCGCGCATGCCACCGAAAGCCCCGGTGCCGTAGTGAAGGGCGTGGGTGGCTACCGAAATCGTGGCTTGCTCGAAGGGAACACAGGTGCCACCGAACCAGGCATAGGGAAGGAACTGATACATGGCACTGGAAGACGATCGC
>JBIIRU010000274.1:0-3849 GCA_044341355.1 Cyanobium sp.
CGACGATCCGCTTGAGCTGCGCCTGGGCCGGCATCAGGTCGTCGTCGCTCAACGCTTCCCCCTGGCCCTTGCGGCGCAGGTAATCGAGGAAGAAGGCCTGCAATCGCTCCACCGCGATCCGCTGCGGTTCGATCCGGCTCAGGGGGCGATCACGGAACCCGTCGTCGTCGCTGCGGCTGGTAACCACCACCAACCCCGGCGGCAAGGCGGCCAGAAACTGCTCGCGGGCGGCGGGGGTCAGCTCCGAGAGATGATCCACGATCGGGATCAGCCGTTTGGCGGCTAGTAGGGCGTCGATCAGCTCCGGCGCCAGCTCGTCCTCCGGTGCACCGGCCAGCTGGTTGCGCAGCCAGCTCCGCACCCGATCGGCAACGTTCTCCTGGGATCCCAGAGCGGTTTCGATCAGCACCGGCAGGCGCACCACGCCGCCGGGTTTTCCCTCCAGCCACCAGCGGGCGATCGCAAAGGCGAGGCTTGTCTTGCCCGCGCCGCCATCGCCGCTGAGCAGCAGCACATGGCTGCCCGCCGCGTCCAGCAGGGGCTCCAGATCTTCCGGCTTAAGGAGCCGTGGACCCTCGGTGACCGCCGCTCCCGCCAGGGTGAGGCACACATCCAGCGGCACGTGCACCTGGCGGGCCTGCACCGACGGGAGGCCCAGGAAGGCGTCTGAGAGCTGGGACTGGTGGCGGTCCACCCAGCGCTGCAGGTCGGCGGGGGTGTAGCTGCGTAACTGTGGTGCATTGGTGTTGGCTCCACCGACAGGTTTCGGTGGAGGGCTGGCCGCCAGAGCGGTGATCCTCTCTGAGAAGACTTGCCAGCCATCGCGACCGTCCGCCTGATCGCTGCATTCCACCGGGACGCAGCGCTCGCTCACCCTGCGGCGGAACGCCTCCAGCGCCTTATGGGCATCCGCATCACGCTCGATGCCGTTGCGAGAATCAGAGACGAAGCCAAGAAAGAAGGCATGGAGCGACAGGCCAGCCTCCACGGCCGCCTCAAACTCCAGCTCCGTAACCGACATGCCCCCATGCTCGGACCGCCGGGTTCCGTATCGCTCACCGAGGATCAAGATGTAGTGATCGCTGGCTCGCACGTCCCCCTGGCAGGTCTCCACCAGTGGATCCGGGGAGCCGCCGTAGCTGTCGCCATAGGCATGGTTCTGGCGGGTGATCAGTTGCTTGGCAGCCTCACGTTCTTTCTGCAGTCCCAGGAAGGGGCTGGAGATATAGAAACGATGGGCTGAATCACCTCCCTGGGCTCTGCCTTTGGCTTCCATCCCCAGATTGGTTCCCATATCGCCCCATTATCCACCCTCAGGGGCACCGCTATCTCCCGCTAGCCAAAGCAGCACTGAGCTGGCTTATTGCTCACTGCGGCTACAGGATGGCGTTCTCGCCAGACGCCAGCAGCAGGTTGATGGCTGCCGCCGCAGCGGTAACAGCGCTTGACAAACGCTGGTTAGGGCTGCTGGTTCTGGCACTGCCCCGAGCTGCCGGCCACCTCGCAGCTGAGGATGCCCCCAGTCAACTTCTGCCCTTGAACGACCTGCGGATCTGGTCAAACCAGTTGCCTGGCAGGTCCCCAGGCCGGAGCTGGACGCTCGCCATCGAGCGGGCCAGCGGCAGGCCGCCACGCTGCAGCACCGACGCCACATGCAGAGTCACCGCGAGGGCGATCAGCAGCCAGGCGAGCAGATGGACGCTGTAAACAAGTTGCTGGAACTGGCCGTCGCGCAGCCAGTCCTCGTCCATCAACTTGCCGCTGCCCACCGCCATGACCAAGGCCACCAGGGCGAGCGCGTTGGCGGGCTGCCGCAGCCGCAGCCGGCCGGCGGTGAGGGCGTACAGGGCCAACAACAGGGCGATCGGCCAGAGCAGAAACCCCACCGTGCCGTGAATGTCGATCCACTCACCGGCAGGGGTGAAGGGGAGCCGGCCAAAACGCCCGTCGTACATCGAGTACACCAGCAAGCCCGTGAGCCAGGCCAGCGGCACCAGCAGGGCCGTGGCGAAATGCAGCAGGCGCAACAGGGAGGGTTGGTAAGGACGGGGCATAGCGGCTGAGGTTAATCAGGTCTCGGCTGGAGTTGGGTGTCGAGGCCATCCCGGGCCCGAGGCGCCCAGTCCTTCTGCGCCACCAGGTCGTCGGTCCAGTCCGGGCCAGGACGAGGGTGTCAAGCAGCAGCTCAGTGACCAGCGTTGCTCTGCGTAATGAGGCTGGGGCTGGGGCTGGGGCTGGGGCTGAGACAACGGTGGCACTCAGGGATGGAGCCTGTCTCGATCCCGCCCCAACCACCCCGATGTCCTCAGCCACCCCCAGCGCGACAGGACCGCCAGCCGACGGCGAGGAGCCGCCAGCTGCGCCAGAATTATCAAAACTATCCCGCACCTGGACCGGCCTCGACCGACTCGGTCTCGACCGGCTCGGTCTCACCCAGGCAATCGGCGGCCTTGCCCTCGGCCTGATCACCCTGTTCTCCTCCTATGACCACATCACCATCAGCGGACGCACCTTCCCCATCCCTCAGCAGTGGGGCATCACCTTCATCGTTGCCTCGGTGGCGATATTTTTTACTGGGCGCGTGCAATACGGCGCGCCACTTGGGCGCGACGCTGAACTGGCGTCGCGATCCCGACTACGAGCAGAGCAAGCTGCAGCACGAATGGCGGATGAAGCGAATCGCCGAGAGAACGAAGCAGATCGAGAGCGATATTTTGCTCGTCGAGAGCGAGATCGCACAGTTGAGGAGCGAAAGAGAGCAGATAGAGAGCGACAACGAGCAGATGGAGAGCGACAGCGAGCAAATAGAGAAAGAAACCGAGCAGCTCAGGCGCGAGACCGCCAGGGAGAAAGCCTTGAGCGCCTCCATCAGGCGGCTGTGCTTTCCGCCCGAGTCCAGCTCAACCCCTCAGACACCAACCGAGCCCGGCTCCAAACCTTTCTTGCCCTCCTGAATCAATCCCCAGACACGGATACTGATCTGTGAGGCAACATCACAGACTCAGGGATTGGTTCAGGCCAGTGTCCTTGCCATAGATACTCAGATCGCGCTCGGGGTAGGCCTTTTCAATGTGCGCGAATACCGCCTCACAAACGCTGCCGGCGAACTCCTGGGCGGCGGGGTCGGGCTTGATCGCGGCTTGCAGGATCTGCACCAACCGCTGGTGCTCCTGGAACCGCTGACGCAGCTGCTCAGGTGCGATTAGGGCTTCGACGGCATCCTCGATCGCCTGCAGGCGCTGCATGCCATTGGTCGTGGCATCAATGGCGGCGATATGCACCTGATGGTCGGCGCAGAAGCGAATGGCGTCAGCGAGCACCTGCCGCAGCTGATCCACCAGCACCGACTTGTCCTGGGTGGGTTTGGAGCCGCCGCCGCCCCGGCCGCCGTAGAGGGCCAGGGCCTTCTCCAAGGAGGCGAAGACATTGGCGTAATCGACGATCAGACCGCTGTGCTTGTCGAGGTAGAGCGTCGAGCAGGTGGGCGCATCAAAGCCGGTGAGCCACATGGCACACACGAACACCAGCCGCAGCGGATCGGTGGGGTCCTTGAAGCGGGCATCCAGCGGCGGATCGGAGGTGGTGAGCCGGCGCCGGTGAGGTTCGATGTCGAGGCCCAGGACCGCCATGTCAGCGATCTCATTCTGGGCGGCCGAGACGATCACGGCCATGTCGGTGCTGGTGAGGATGTAAAGCTGCCGCCGCAGCTGCGCTGCTGCATCGAGGTCGTCGTCCAGCTCCAGCAAGGCGGCCGCCTCAGCGCCGCTGGAGCGGGCTGCTGGATCCGGCGGCAACTGCTCCACCAGGGCGCGCACCCGCTCGGTTTCCTCCTGCCAATAGCGCTGCACC
>JBIIRU010000275.1:0-3835 GCA_044341355.1 Cyanobium sp.
TGCGCGGGTCGAGGCCAATGGCGATGTGCGGGAGGGCCGCCAGCAGGGTTGGTATTGCGTCGCCTGTGAGGAGTACAAAGACGATCCGGCCGCAGCCACCGATCCAAGCTGTCCTGTGCACCAGCGACCCCTGGAATGGCGCGATGAAATGAATCTGTTCTTCCGGCTTTCGCGCTATCAAGAACCCATCGAACGACTGGTGGCCAGCCCGGGCTTCATAGCACCGGCATCGCGGCAGCGGGAGGTCCAAAATTTTGTGGCTGGAGGTCTGAAAGATTTCTCGATCTCACGGCTGGATGTGCCCTGGGGCATCCCCGTACCCGGCCATGAAGGGCATACGTTTTATGTGTGGTTTGACGCCCTGCTGGGTTATCTCTCCGCCCTGCTGCAAAATGATGACCCACCCGATTTAGAGCTGGCTATTTCAAGGGGCTGGCCCGCCGATCTGCATGTGATTGGCAAAGATATCCTGCGCTTCCATGCGGTCTTCTGGCCGGCGATGTTGCTGTCGGCGGGTCTGGAGTTACCAAAGCGGGTCTTCGGCCATGGCTTTTTGACCCGCGAGGGCCAGAAGATGGGCAAATCCCTGGGCAATGTGCTCGATCCTGAATTATTGCTAGAGCGCTGTGGTGCTGATGCGGTGCGCTGGTATCTTCTACGAGATATTCCCTTCGGCGAAGACGGCGATTTCCAGCAGCAACGCTTCAGCGATCTGGTCAATAACGATCTCTCCAACACCATCGGCAACCTGCTCAATCGCACCACCTCCATGGCCCGCAAGTGGTTTGACGGTGGTGTGCCACCCGCCGGGGCCGCCCTGGAGCCAAGCCATCCCCTGGCGATCGCCGCCAGCGTCGCCGCCGATCAATTTGATGCCGCCATGGGGGCGCTGGAGTTTCGCGGCGCGGCCGAATCTTTGCTGCGGCTAGCCGAAACCGCCAACGGCTACCTCAACACCCAGGCCCCGTGGAAACAGATGAAACAACCTGGCCAGGAAGCGGCCGTTGGGGCCGACCTCTACGCGGTATTGGAGGTGAGCCGCTCTTTGGCGGTGTTGTTGGCCCCCCTGGTCCCCGACCTATCGGCCCGCATGCTCAGCCAGCTGGGCCAACCGGCCCTGGTGAGCGGGGCCGCCAGGGAAACAGACGATCGCGCCACCACAAGGGCAGGATCCACCTGGCATCCAGTCCGCCAATGGGGCCTGCTGCGCTCTGGAGATCCACTCCCGGAGCCGGTGCCGGTGATGCAGCGCCTGGAGCTGGAATCCCCCCTGTGAGCTCCGCTTGCCCCAGGTTTGGGCCCTGGCTGCTGCTGCCCCTGGCTCTGGTGCCCCTCGGCTGTAGTCGCCCGCCAACCACCTTTGACGATGCCTCCCCTCCCTTTGTGTTTCGCTCCCTCAATCTGAAACAACAGGATGAGCGCGGCCAACCCACCTGGGCATTGACAAGTCCAGAGGCCCGTTACGACATCAGGCGCCGGGTCGCCCAAGCCCGATCCCCCCAGGGCGTCATCTACGTCGCCGGAAAACCTCTCTATCGGCTCCAAGCCACCAGCGGCACGGTGATCAATGACGGTGAGGTGATTGTTTTGGAGGGCGGCATCCGGGTTGAACGCCACGGCGCCCAACCGGTGCTGATTACGGCCCGTCGCGCCCGTTGGCTTCCCAGCAAAAACCTCCTGCGCATTGATCGCGCCCCCATGGCCGAAGACGGCCTACACCGCCTCGGGGCCCAGCGGGCTCGCTTCCTCTTCGATCGGGACCGACTCGAACTGGAGGGGGCACCGCGGATCGAGCGCTGGGGCCAACCCAGTGACCCCTTCAGCCGCCAACGGCGTACCAACCCCGAAGTGGTAGCCCTGCCCCAAAGGCTCACCTGGCAACCGGGGCAGGGAGCCCTGGAAGCCGAGGGTCCGTTGCGGATCACGCGCCTGCCCCCCGGCCGTCCCCGCCAAGCTTTGCCCCAAACGCTCACCGCCGCGGGCCTGAACGGCAATACCCGTGAGCAGCGCTACCAGCTCAAGGCCCCAGTGCAGGTCCGCGATCCCATCGAAAAGTTCGATCTCGACGGCCAGAATCTGCAACTGGATGGGGCGGCCCAGACCCTCAGCAGCGATCAGTTTTTCAGCGGCCACTGGAAGGATTTGACGATTGGCGGCAACAGCCTCGTGATCGAGGCCCGCCAGACCACAGCCACCATCCCCCGCGGCTGCCGGTTGCAGCGCAGAGGCGAATCCCTGAGCGCCAGGCTCTGCCGCTGGAATTGGCAAGACGAAACCCTCTTCGCCGAAGGCGATGTGGACTATCAGCGGACCGCCGAGCGCCAACGCATCCAGGCCGGCCAACTCTCGGGCCGCCTCGGACCTGAGGGGGATTTCAATGTTTCTACGCCCGGCGGGCGGGTGATCAGCTCGTTTGCGGTGCCTCGCCGGCAGCGGCCGCTGCCCCCTGCGCCTGCGCGGCCCAAGCCGGAACCCCTGCGTCTATGAGTTTTTCGGCCCATCCCCCAATCCACAACAGGTCTGCCTGAGTGAAGCAGCGCGGCGACCAGCCCCCCAAAACCAATACCGCCTCCTCGCCCACCGGCTGCACCACAACGGCCGGCAAATCGGCCAGCAGCGGCTCAAATTCGACCCGCCCTGGATAAAGGTTGAGATCCACCAAGGAGATGGCCTTTTGTCGCTCCAGGCTTTGTTGACAGATCGGCCCCAGGCAAAACTTTGTGTCAGCCAGCAGTCCCCGACGCAGCAGGCTCTGGCTGCCTGACTGGATCAGCACCACGGCGGCGGGGGTGGCGGTCAACAACATGCGGCTGCCCCAGGCCAGCTCACGGCTTAGGGGCTCGGGCAGGTCGGCGGCCAGTTCAAGACCTTCGCGGCCCTTCAGGTCGGCCCGATGGGCAGCCGGGGGCTGGATTCGCTGCCACAACGCTGCGACCAACATCAACACCACCGCCAACATGCTGGCCAGGACGGCGGCCCGCTCCAGCGGTGGATCGATGCGGGGGGCCGTCACCTGGTTCAGAACGACCAGGGCCAGGGCAACCAGGCCGATGGCCAGCATCAGGCGGGAGGCCAGGGGGGTAGCCATGGGACGTGGTGCAGCAAGGCCAACAATGGCCGATCCAACCCCCTGGCCCCCCCCGTTGGAAGCCCCTGGCGGTCTAGGTCAAACTGGTGGTATTCGTGCGATCGCCTTGCTCCTCGAACGCGCCCCATCACCCCGCCCCGTGGCCCTTCTTTTTCGCCAGCGGTACCAAGCCCGACCCTGGGGTTGGCTGGCCTCCCTGCTGGTCTCGGCGTTGCTCCTGTTCGGAGCTGCCTGGCCGGTCATGGCCCTGGCCGTGGGCGACCTGCCGGCGCTGCCCCCCACAACCCATGTGCTCGATCAGGCCCAGGTGTTGAGCCGGGCCGCCAACGGCGACATTGAAAAGGCCCTGGCGGCCCTCGAGGCCGATCACATCGAGGCCCAACTGATCACCGTCGACCGGCTTGACTATGGGGTCAGCCTTGATCAGTTAGGCCAGCAATTGCTTCAAAAGTGGCACGACGCCGCCCCTGATCAATCGCGACTGCTGCTCTTGCTCGACACCCAGACCCGGGCCGCCGCCTTGGTTGCCGACCCGAGTGTCGAGCGCCAACTCATACCCGATCTATTGCGCAGCACCGCCCGGACGACCATGGCCCTGCCCCTGCGTAGCGGCGATCGCTACCGGCAGGCCACCCTTGATGGACTGGAGCGTCTGGCAACGGTGCTGGCAGGCGGAGAGGATCCGGGCGAGCCGGTGGAAGAAACGGTGACCGCACCAGCCAGAACGATTCCGACCCAGGAGGAAAC
>JBIIRU010000276.1:0-3825 GCA_044341355.1 Cyanobium sp.
ACCAGGGAAACGGACCTGCCCACCTCTTGCAACACCAGCCGGAGCCAGTCGCCTGAGATGCTCCCCCCAAGCTGGCTAAGCCGGCATGGGGGGCCGGGGGATTTACACCACTTCAGGGGACGCCAGCCATCCTCCCTGGTTGCGCTCCAGCCTGCCCATGGCGGGAACAACGCCAGGATCGAGCTCAGCAATGGCGACAGCGGCAAGAGCCTGAAGGTAAGCGTCGGCACCGAGATCAACGTGACTCTGAAAACCATCGGTTCCGGCCGCTACGGAACGGCGTCGGTGTCTTCTCGGGCGGTGCAGTTCCTCGATGAAGCCGCGGGTCCGCCGATTCCCGGGGGTCCGGTGCAGCTGATGCGGTTCAGGGCCCAATCGGCGGGAGCTGCGCAGATCTCGATCCCCTTCAACGGCGGGATGGGCCCTAATGCGGCGACACCGCCCTTCACCCTGAGCGTTCAGGTGACCGGGGCGACGGCGCCCTGAATCGCCGTCGCCACCTCCCTCCTCAAGGCCCCAGCGCCCCCACAGGCACCACGGCGACACCATCCGCCCGCCGGTAGCCGTAGCCGCTACCGCAGATCACTGCCAGGAAGGCGGGTTCGCCGGTGCGGCGGGAATCGATCTGCTGGCGAAAGCGCAGCAGGCCTGCGGCAGCGGCCTCCACCTGGCCCTGACCCAGCTTCACCTCGATCGCGCCCCAGCGGCCATCGCGCAGCTGCACGATCGCGTCTACTTCAATGCCGTAGTCGTCGCGGTAGTGGAACACCGCACCATCCAGCGCTTGGGCCAGCACCCGCAGGTCGCGGATCACCAGCGACTCGAACAGCAACCCCAGCCACTCCAGATCCTTGAGCAGTCGATCGGGGCTGCCGCCGAGGGCCGCCACCGCCAGGGAGGGGTCGCAGAAATGGCGCCGGGGTGCCTGGCGCAGGGCTGCCTTAGAACGCAGATGGGGGCGCCAGGCGGGCTGGTTTTCCAGCACCATCAGCCGTTCCAGGGCCTGCAGGTGGTCGGCCACGGTGCGCGAGTCGAGGGGTCCATCGGCGCCGCCGGCATCGGCCGACAAGGTGGCCAGGCTCACCTCGGTGGCCACGTTGCGGCCGAGGGAGCGCAGCAGGGCACCCAGTCGCTGGGGATCCCGCCGCCGTCCATCCAGCCGCTGCACGTCCACCTGGCGCACCTGCTCCAGGTAGTCGCGGGCGGCCCGGGAGGCCGCCGCCAGGGGCCGCTCCAGCTGGGCCGGCCAGCCGCCGCGGCAGACGAGCTCGGCAAGATCCGCCACGCCCAACCCCGGATCGGCGCAGCTGGGCGGCTGCCCCTCCAGCAGCGCTGCCAGGGAGACGCCGCCCTGGCCGGCGCCACTTTCCACCAGGCTCATCGGCCGCAGCCGCAAAAACGCAAAGCGCCCCGCTCCGGTGTGACGCTCGGCGTCATCGGCCGGTACCGCCGAACCGGTGAGCAGAAATTGCCCGGGTGCAGCGACGGCATCCACCGCCCGCCGCACCTGGTTCCATAGCGCCGGCTCCACCTGCCACTCATCCAGCAAGCGCGGTCGCAGACCCGCCAGCACCAGGGCCGGATCCACCGCCAGGGCCTGGCGGGCGCCGAGGTCCACATCCAGCAGCACTGTGGAGGCGGCCAGCTGCTGGGCCAGGCGGGTCTTGCCGCAGGCCTTGGGGCCTTCGATCACCACCGCGCCAGCGGCGGCCAGACAGTCCCGCAGCTCGGCGTCGGCAATGCGCGGGCGGTAACCGGAGGCCATCGGGCGGCAGTCAATGCAGCAGATGCCGGGATTCTAATGCAGGAAAAACTGGCTTACGGATGCAGGAAAAGCCGGGCTTCTGATGCAGGAAAAACTGGCCTGCTGATGCAGGAAAAACTGCTGTGCCGATGCGGGAAAAGCCGAGATGCTGCCCCTGGACCCCGATCTACGACCGGCATCGATCTGGTTGCTGGGTCTTAGAGGGCACAAAAGCGCGCCAGCAGCGAAAGCTGCTGGGTGGGCTTGGGCAGTTCGGCCGCAGTGAAAGGCGGCGGGGCCGGGGCCGGCGCGTCGGCCCGCATCGCCATGGGCATGGGTCGCAGATCACCGTTGCCATCAAGTTGCACCTCCAGCGGAGAGAGCTGGCGCCGCCGGCCGATCGCCGCTGCCACCTCCTGGGCCTGATATAGGGCGTCCTGGTATGCCGCCCGCAGCAGCTGGGCGCGGATGGCGCTGTCCTGGCTGCGATCCGTCTCAGCAGTCACCGGCGACAGCCGAACTCCGGGCAGGCCGCCCACGCTGCTGATCAGGTCCTGCAGCTGGGCCGGCTCAATGCGGCCACTCACCTGCAGGTTGGCCTGGACGATTCTTGGTTTGCCCTGGGGACCCGAGCGCTCCCAGGTGCTGGGGGCCCCCACCCGCCATTCCTTCACCCCCAGGGCCTGGAGTTTCTGGCGCACCGCCGCGAGGCGCCATTGCAGTTGCTCCAGGGCCTGGTCCGCTTTGGCGGCCTCCGCCTCCAGTCCCAGCGAAACCCCCAGGGCACTGGTGGGCCGCTGGATTTCCGCCTTGCCGCGGGCCTCCAGCAGGGTGCCTTGGCAACGCAATTGCACTTCCGCCAAGGCGGGCCCACCCGTCAAGAGCATCAGCGCACCCAGGGCCAGCGGCAGCAATGGCCGGCAGGGGTGCAGGGGGGCGTTTCCAGCCCTCATGGCAGGGTGAAACCGGAGGTGTTGATGTGCTTTAGGTCGAGCATCACGACCGTTAACCAAGCCAGCAGGGCCAGGCCACCGATCGAACCGAGCACCGTCAGCAGACCCAGGAGCACTGATTTGGAGGAACCGCTGTCGTTAGCCACGGGCATACCAGAGCGAGGGGTTACTTTCCCACGGCCATGGCCGCCTGGTCCGGCCCATCAGCCACGCTTCTAGGCGGTGAGGTCCGCCACGGTGGTGAGCCTGCCAGCGCTTTCATCCCAGAGGATGTAATCAAAACAGGTCGGCAGGTCGCCAAGCTTGAGACGCTTCACGCCGGTGAGCAGATGGGCGTTGCGCTTCTGGCAGGCCTGTAATCGATAGTTCGGGATCGCCTCGCAGAGGTGATGGATCGCATGGCAGCCAATATCGGCGGAGAACCAATTCAGCAGTGCTGGTAGCTGCAGATCACTGGTGCCCTGCATGGCCCCATCCATGGCCTTCCAATCATCGTCGCCATGGGCATAGGAGCCTGGAAAGTTGTGCTGCACAAAGAAAATGCAGATGAAGATGGCGGCCCCGCAGGCCATCACCGGCGCATAGATCAACCAGAAGGTCCCCGCCCCCAGCCAGTGGGCCATGAAAATCCAGCTGGCGATAACGGCCAGGTTGTTGAGCAGCAGGTCAACAAATTCTTCTGGGCTGTGCCACCAGCTGGTCTTATGGCTGGCGACGATCTCGCGCCAGCCTGTCTTGGGTGATTTCCCCAGGCTGGAGATCAAGTGGGGCACCAGGCCCGCCAGCCCTGCCAGCAGTTCGATCCGCGGCTTGATCACCAGGTAGAAGAAGCCCCCGGGAATCAGCATCAGCGGATGCCGCAACAAGCGGTAGAAGGTCTTGGCGCGGGGGCTGTAACCGCTATAAGTCTTGGCGCTGACGACCGCCGCAGGCCCCCTGTATTTGGCCCAGTTGCCGTTGTGGCGATGGTGAAAGGCGTGCCCCCGCGACCAGGGCAGCTGGGGGATGGCTGCCACGATGCCAAACAAAAAACCGACGGCGCGATTGGTGGCGGCATCACGAAACAGGGCGTTGTGGCCACAGTCGTGCATCAGCGAGAAGCAGCGGGCCAGGAACAGCACCATCAAC
>JBIIRU010000277.1:0-3801 GCA_044341355.1 Cyanobium sp.
CAGGCTGCCGCTTACCCGGTCCGCTGGAACACCGGCGCGGCCACTTGGTCTACGCCCCAGTCCGCTTTCGCCACCTTCGTCAAAGATGGCAGCATCACCGACCGGGGCCTCGCCGGTGGCATCCAGCGTTCTGGCTGGTCAGCCACCGAGGTGCGCGAAGGCTTTAAGAAGAACTATGACGTTAACGTTGTTGCGGTTTCTAAGTTCCTCTACTCAGACGCTGGCGTTAAATTCCTTAAGAACGCCACCGCCAGCTACTTCCCCTACTGGAGCATGAACACCTATGCGGTTCAGGCGCTCCGTTCTGCCATCATCGCTGACGCTGCCGATGGCAAGCTGTCTGCCTTCGGAATCCTTTCTTCCCTCCCCACCGATTTCCGTCTGGCTGATTTCTGTAACACCTATACCGGCGCCCAAAATATTTGCGCCGAAGGCCGTTGCAAGCCCGGCACTGCCCAGTGCACATCTTTGCTCTCTTGGTACGTATTCCTGCCCGCCTGCATCCAGGCCAACCAAGTTTCCGAGCCCGTGGCCATGCGTCCTGAGCCTGCCCCGGCTGCCGTGGAACCGATTCGCGGCCTTTGGTGAGCCCCTGCTCCGTCCATCTTCAATTATTGCCGATGCCTGCCCCAGGAACTCCTGGGGCTTTTTTATGCCGGTTTTTTGATCTTTGGTCTGGCGGCTGGATGCCCTTGGGCGATCACAAGCGTGTGACGCAGGCGTTGGGGCCCTGCAGCACCAGGCGCGCAGCGAAACAGGGCTTCCAGGGCAGCCGTCACCGTGGGTTCGAGCTGCTGCTCCAGGTAGGTGCGATAGGAAGCCCCTGGGCCGAACCAGCGCCGCAGCAGGGGAGGCTCAAGCCGCCAACTGAGCCTTTCCTCCCAAGAACGTGCCTGGACCGACCAGCCCATCGCCTCCAAATCCACGCTCCACTGGTGATGCTCCTGGGCCTGGTGCTCAAGCCAGCGTTGCTCGAGGGGCAGTACGGCCGCCAACAGATCGGCGGACGGTGGCGGCGTGATTGGCTGGACTGGCGGGTGTGCGGCACGGGGCCGCTGGCTAGCGCTGGCGGCCCAGGATTGCTGAAGGCAGCCCAGCGGCCCCAGCAGAGGTTGACTCAACAGCAGCCGTAATTCAGCCCTGGGGGTTGCCAGGGCGTGGATCTGCTTCAACCAGGCACGCCGGCGCATTAACGGTTGGCCGGCCAGGGGCTGGCGGGCCACGAACCACTCAAAGGCCATCCCTGCATTCGCCAGCTCCTGCAGGCTCTCGGGGTTCTCTGGGGTCGCCGATAGCAACCGGGGGCGTCGAAGGTCATCCAGCAGTTGCACTTGGGCCTCCAGCCGTTGACGGTCCGCATCGGCCGCAAGAGTAATTACCACCTCCCCCTCGCTGGCCAATAGAAGCGGGTCGAGGGCCCAGAGCAGGGAGCGACTCTCCAGCACCAGCACCCGATCCAGTCTTTCGATTCGGGCCCCAAGCCACAGCTCTTGGCGCAGCCGATCTAGCCGCTCACCCTCGGTGGCGCACTGGCGCTGCAACCAGCGTTCCAGTTGGGGGTCATGGGGACTGCTGCTGAAATGGTCGCTGCTGTCACCGGCCAATTCATCGACAGCCGCCAGCTGGGCGGCCCGGCGTTCCTGGAGCCGTTGTCGCCGTTCTCCCTCCCAACCGAGGGTTCCGGGTTGCCAGAAGAGTTCGCCCTGCAGGTCCGTTGGCAGGTACTGCTGGGCGACCCAGTGGTCGGCATAGGCGTGGGGATAGCGGTAGCCGAGTCCGTCACCGAAGGCTTTGCCGTCCCGATGGGCATCCCTGAGGTGGGAGGGGACCCCTTGTTTGTTGGTTCGCCGCACGGCCTCAAGGGCCGAGAAGATCCCCATGGTGCTGTTGCTTTTCTCAGTCCCCGCTAGGTAAAGCGCCGCCTGGGCAAGGGCATATAGACCTTCGGGCAGGCCCACCCGATCGAAGCAACTGGCGCAGGCAGCCACTACCACCATGGCCTGGGGATCAGCCAGGCCCACATCCTCACCGGCGGCGATCAACATGCGCCTCAGCAGAAAACGGGGATCTTCGCCGGCCTCCACCATCCGGGCCAGCCAGAACAGGGCGGCATCGGCATCTGAGCCCCGCAGCGATTTGATGAAGGCACTGATGGTGTCGAAATGGGCATCCCCCTGCTTGTCGTAGAGCACGGCCCGTTGTTGGATCGATTCCTCGGCGATCGCCAGATCGATCTGGATGGCCCCATCGCCACTTGGCGGGGTGGTTTCCACCGCAAGTTCGAGGGCATTGAGCAGGCTGCGGGCATCACCCCCGGCCACCTGGACCAGATGGTCCCGAGCAGCTTGGCCAAGGTGCACCTGGCGATCTCCGTAGCCCCTGTCCGCGTCAGCGAGGGCTTGATCCAGCAGACGCTGGAGCGCCTCCGGTTCTAGTGGTTGGAGGCGGAAGAGCCGTGACCGGCTGACAAGGGCCTTGTTGACTTCGAAGTAGGGGTTTTCGGTGGTGGCGCCGATCAGGGTGAGGATGCCATTTTCGACCCAGGGCAGCAGGGCGTCCTGCTGGGCCGTGTTGAAGCGGTGTACCTCATCAATGAAGAGGAGACTTCGCAAGCCATGCTGTTCAAGCCGCCTGCGGGCCTGGTCCACCTCGTTGCGGAGATCCTTGACCCCTGCCAGCACGGCGTTGAGGCTGGAGAAGTGGGCACGGGTGGAGCCTGCAATGATGCGGGCCAGGGTGGTTTTGCCCGTGCCAGGAGGGCCGTGCAAAATCAGGTTTCCGACCCGGTCCGCCAAGATGGCCCGCCGAAGTAGACGCCCTGGTCCAAGAATTCGCTCCTGACCGACGAACTCATCGAGAGTGCGGGGTCGGAGCCGATCAGCCAGCGGGGCAATGCGCCGTCGTAGCTGTTCTCCCTGATGGCCAAAAAGATCGGTCACGGGGAGGTTAATCGGCGCCACCCTTCAGGCTTATTTGCCCACCTGGTGGAAGCGGGAGCTGAAGCCAAGCAGATCAATCCCGCTGAAGATGAAGCTGATGCCGACGAGCAGGCCAAGCACGGAGAGCAGGCCCGCTGGGCTCATTGTCAGGATCATCAAGCCCAAAACTAGTGTAATCAGGCCGTTGGCCAGGCCCCAGCCCCAGCCATGGCTGAGTCGGTGCGTGAGCGAAACGATCGACATCACTATTCCTTCCACCAGGAAAACGATGCCGATTGCCGTGGCCAGAGCCTTGATCTGCAGGGCGGCGGGGATGAGCCCTGACTTGAACTGCCACAACATCCAGATCCCGGCCACCATCAGCAGGGCCGACACCACCAGACGCCAAAAGCAATGCCAACGGCTCAGCCGGGCGGAACGGCTGAGGTTGTTGAACCAGCCGATGATTCCAGCCACAAGAAAACCTACGGCCACCATCACGGTGACCCAGGCGGAGGCGATCATCGGGAAACTCAGGGCGAGCACTCCCAGCACAATCATCATGACTCCCTCGGCCTGGGTGAATCCCTTCAGCCGGCCTGCTTCCAGAGTCAGGCGATCAAGGGCCGTCGAGGTAAGCAAAGGATCGTTGTGCGGGGGCAAGGAGGCGCCGGAGGCCATGGCGAAATCAGAGATCAATCCAGAAGGGTAGAAGCCTTGCGGGCCAATGGTCCTTTTGGCTGCGCTTTGCACAGGTTTGATCACAAAAATTTTAAGGATTTCATCCACTCCACCCCCGTGATGCCCCCCCTCAGGTGATCACGGTTGGCCTGACCATGCCAGTGCGCCCACGGATTTCAGCCAGGCCGTCAATGGCGCTGAT
>JBIIRU010000042.1:0-13053 GCA_044341355.1 Cyanobium sp.
CCAGGGGCCGAGAGCAGAACGCGGACTTGGACCTCTTCCTGGGGCAACTGCTCGAGGGCGCCCAGAATGGCTTCCACACTCCCCTGCACGTCTGCTTTCAAGATCAGGTTGAGCTCCTTGAGTTCGCCCTCGCTGACCTGGCTTGACATCGAGGCCAGGGAGACCCGGCGGGAGGCCATCTGCTGAGCCAGTCGGGTGGCGCGCGCTTCATTGGCCCTGTCACCCACCACGGCCCGGGCCGACTTCTCGTCGAGATAAACCTCGAACTCGTCGCCGGCGGTGGGCACCTCGCTGAAGCCAAGCGCTTCGACGGCACTGGAAGGACCAGCCTGTTTGACCCGCTTGCCGGTGTCATCCACCATGGCTCGTACCTTGCCGAGCACAGGACCTGCGGCCAACACATCGCCAGCGCGGAGGGTGCCGTTTTGGATCAGCAAGGTGGCTACGGGGCCCTTGGCCTTATCCAGGTGGGCCTCAATCACGGTGCCGCGTGCCAGGCGGTCGGGATTGGCCTGAAGGTCTTCGACATCGGAGACCAACAGGATCATTTCCAGCAGTTTGTCGATGTTCTCGCCCTTAATTGCGCTCACCGGCACCATCACGGTGTTGCCACCCCAATCCTCCGCCACGAGGTCGTGGCCGGAGAGTTCCTGCTTGACCCGATCGGGGGAGGCCCCCTCCTTATCGATCTTGTTGATGGCCACCACGATTGGGACCTCGGCGGCCCTTGCGTGGCTGATGGCCTCCAGGGTCTGGGGCCGAACACCATCGTCGGCGGCTACGACTAGTACGGCTATGTCCGTGACCTTGGTGCCTCGGGCCCGCATGGCGGTGAAGGCCTCGTGTCCTGGGGTATCGAGGAAGGTGATGCGGTGTTCTTCGCCGCCTTGGGACACCTCAACCTGGTATGCACCGATGTGCTGGGTAATCCCACCGGCTTCGCCGGCCGCCACCCGGGTCTTGCGGATGGCGTCCAGCAGGCTGGTCTTGCCGTGGTCGACGTGACCCATAACCGTGACCACCGGCGGACGCCGAATCAGGTGGGCCAGATCGCTGGCCTCGATCATTTCCACGGTTTTCTTGGCCGCAGATTCGACGTCGTCTTCAAGGACAGGAACGCCAAATTCGTCCGAAACGGTCTCGATCGTGGGTAGATCGAGGGTCTGGGTGACGGTGGCGATGATGCCCTTGAAGAACAAGGACTTGATGATCTCGGAGCTCTCGACTCCCAACCGGTCCGCCAATTCCTGCACCGTTAGGTTGCCCTCCGGCACAATCAGCATCTCGGGCCGCTGGGACTTGGCCTCCCGGGCCGCCCGCAGCTCCATGGCGCGGCGGCGTTGGCGTTGACGGGTGGTTTCTTTTTTGCGCTTGCGAACGGCCACCGTTGGCTTGATCGCGGCCGCAGCGCTGCTGCGGGGCTTGGCGGGCCGGGCCAGGCTCGCCTGGAGCACCAGTGCCTCTTGTTCGCCTGCATAGCCACCGGTTTCGGCCGTGAGGGCATCATCGTTTTCACCGATGATGTGGACTTTTTGGCGCTGTTTCTGGGGCGAACGGCTGCGCAATGCCTCCAGTTTTGCACTGTCATCCCAGTCAGGACGACGGGCCCGGGTAGCGGGCGTTCCCGCCACAGGCGGACGGAAACCGGGTCGTTTAGGCGGCGCCGCCGTGGGAGCGGCTGTGGGGCGGACCAGCTCAGTATCGCCGCTGGCGCTTTCGGTTCCCTGGCGGCGGGGGGCGGCAGGCGCAGGACGACCATTGGGCGTCTGCAGCTGCATCAGCTCGCCCGGCGCCATCGGCTTGCGCATGCCAGCCGGCATGCCGGGTCGACCAGGGGCCGACGGGCGACCGCTGCTGGGGGTGCCTGGGCCGGCACTATCCCTGCGGATCGGCTTGCCCACCAGTTCCAATGGAGTGACCCCTGGCCGTCCGGGTCCTGGGGAGGGGCGTGAACCCGGTGCCGCAGGCCGACTGCCGGCCGTGCCCGCACGCACCGGAACTGGGGCCCCTGGCCTTTGAGGCCGGGAGGAGGGGGGTGCAGGTCGAGCCGCTGGTGGGGCAGGACGGGCCGACGGTGGCGCCGATCGAGCCGCTGGTGGGGCAGGCCGCACCGAAGGGGGTGGCGGCGGTTTGATGGAGGGTGCTGCCGCCTTAATTACTGGAGCAGTTGGCTTGTTACCTGGGGCCGCCGGGCCAGTGCCCGCTGGTTGGGGACGGCCTACCAGCTGGGGTCGACCTCCGCCACTCACCGAGGGCGGCCGCACCGGGGCACCTGAGGCACGGGGGCCAGGGCTCGGCGGAGCGGGGCGCTGACTACCTTCTGGGCGCGGTGAGGGTATGACCGGTGGCCGGGTTGGCTGGGTTGGTGCGGTCGGTTTGGTCGACTCGGGTCGACGGATCTCCTGGACCGGCCGGGGGGATGGTGCGGCGGGTCGGGCTGGTGCGGCGGGTGCTGGTGCTGGGGCAGCGACGGCGGGGGATGGCGCCGTCGCTGCGGCATCAGGCTTGGCCGGTGCCGACGGGTGGATGTCGCCCTGGCCTACCTGAGCTCCCGGCCGGGGCGTAGGCATATTTGCCGCAGCGCGAACAGGTTGGGGTCTGGGAACTCCGGTAGCGGCTGGTTTGGCAGGCAGGGGCCGGGCGGCGGGAGGGCTGATTATTTCCGCCGGTCGGCTGGGTGGACTTGCAGGTGCTGAGGCGACCCGGTCCGGGGCTGGGGCTGGTCGTGTGGGGGCTGTGGTGGCCGCCGGTGGTGCCGGTGCCACCGCACGGGCTGGGGCCTCTGCAGAATCAGCTCCTGGGGTGGCCCCGGGTTCCTGGTTTGCCTTCTTCAAGGCCAGAATGGTGTTGGGGGCTGGTGCAGGCGCAGATCCCCCTCCGTTGCTCTTGGTACGGATCAGTGCCCGGATGCGGCCCGCCTCATCTTCGCTGATGGAGCTGCTGTGGCTGCGTGCCGGGATGGAAAGGGACTCGGCGGCGTCGAGCACGTCCTTGTTGTCAAGGCCCAGGTCCTTGGACAACTCATAAATTCTCATTTTGCCGCTGGTGGTCATTCAGGTCTCTGATTCGGTCGGGGGTAACCGGGGTGTCCAGGCCACAGTCGGACGCGGGCCATACCTCATCTTGCCTCAGGGGCTGTTGGAGGCGCGCCTGCAGGTTTTCAAGAATAGAGGCAGGCACCTGACAACGCAGGGCCCTCTGCAAGCGCCGCCGCCGTTGGGTGTCCTGCAGGCAATCATGACTGGGGCAGACGTAGGCCGAGCGGCCCATGCCCCGGTCCAGGGCGAAGCCGCCGCCAGCCAGGCGTATGACCCGCCAAAGTTGTCGTCGGTCCGCCAGGGTCCTGCAAGCCACGCAGCGGCGCAACACTGGGCGATCGCCCCTCACCTTCCCTTATCCGTGTCGGTTTCTGCTGCGGCGGCGTCTGGCGCCAGATCGCTACTTGTCGCCACGTCAGTTATGGGTGCCAGGTCGGCACTTTCTTGGGCTTCGTCCTCGTCCTCGGGCAAGGGGTACAGCTCTCTGAGACGGGCGTCTTCCTCGGCTCTGATGGCTTGTTCTGCGGCCAGCCGGGCCTCAGCTTCCGCTTGCAGGGTTTCTTCTTCCTGCCTTTGGCTAATAAGAACGGCGACGCTTTCGTCTTCCGAAGTTTGGTTGTATTCCAGGGAATTCTTGATGTCGATTTTCCAACCCGTCAACCTTGCGGCGAGGCGCACGTTCTGACCTTCGCGACCAATTGCCAGGCTGAGTTGGTCGGGTGGTACAAGTACATGGGCATGGTGCCCCTCAGGATCGACGAGGCGCACCCTATCGACCCGGGCCGGACTGAGGGAGTGGGCGATGTATTCGCCCGGGTCAGGGGACCAACGAATGACATCAATCTTCTCACCCCGCAACTCATTGACCACCTGTTGAATACGAGAGCCCCTGGCCCCAATACAGGCGCCGACGGGATCGACCTCCCTTTCGACACTATCGACGGCCACCTTGGTGCGGGGTCCAACGGATCGGGAGGGTGGATTTGCTTCCCGAGCAACGGCGACGATGCGCACCGAGCCCTCTTGAATTTCGGGTACTTCGTTTTCAAAAAGATATACAACTAGGCCAGCATTTGAGCGTGAGATGAACAGTTGTGGCCCCCGGCGCGGAACTTCGCTCACCTCTTTCAAGAAAACCTTGAATGTGGCATTGGCGCGGTAATTGTCATTCGGCAATTGGTCTCGCCGCGGCAGTTCGGCTTCCACCTCAGGGCGGCCCAGGCCGGAACTGACTCCCATTATCACCGACTGTCGTTCGAAGCGAATCACTCGCGCCGTGAGGACGGGATCCTCAAGGTCGGCGAATTCCTCCTGAATCATGCGCCGCTGTTGATCCCGTAATTTCTGGGCCAGCACCTGCTTGGTTGTGGCGGCAGCCATGCGACCAAAATCATCTTTTTCCGGGGTGACATCAAGCACAACCGTGTCGCCGGTTTGGGCGTCATCGGCGACTTGCCTGACTTCCTCGATCGAGATCTGGTGATCTTCGCTCTCGACATCTTCAACAATTATTTTACTTGCTAAAACTCGGTAGCCTTCTTCATCGAGATCTAGGGCCACGTCAAAATTGCTGAAATAATCCTCCTCAAAGGGATCTTCGCTAATGCCCAGATAAAGGGTTCTGCGATAGCGCTCGTAGCCTTTCAGTAAGGCTTCCCGCAGGGCCGCCTCCACCACTTGCGGGGGCAACTTTTTCTCTTCACTTATGTCCTCGATCAAGTTGTTTAGACCGGGCAGCAAAACCAGGGCCATGGGGGGAAGGGAAACAAGGGAGGGTTGGAAGACTTGATGGCGGGCTGCCTTGGGCGAAAGGCTCTGCCGGATCAGGGGCCATCGCGGGGGCTGACCAGGCGCACATGGGTCACGGAGGCGCGATTCAGGCGCAGGGTGCGGCCACGCACATTGAGCCGAACCTCAAGCGCGTCACGCCCGAGCAGCAGACCTTCGCGGATCTGTTCGGCCCCTTGCCCATCGTCCAAGGTGACCGCCACCGGAAAACCACGAAAGCTGGTGAAATCACGATCGCTTGATAGCTCCTCAGCGATGCCGGGGCTGCTCACCTCCAACACGTAGGGGCTCTCCAGCAGGTCTGCACTCTCAAGGGCCTCACCGAGGGGGCCGCTGAAGGCCGCGCAGGCGTCAAGATTGACATCGCCGCCATCGGATCGCCTCACCATCACCTGCACCGTCATGGGAATGCGGTGGCTGTGGAGATGGACGGCTACGACTTGAAGATCCGCGGCCAATGCCTCAGCGGTAGCCAGGCGCTCTAGATCAGCAACAAGCGGGTGGGGCAAGGGAAGACCAGAGCTGGGGCGGACCGCCGCAGCTGCAGTTGTCAAACTGCCCCTTCATGACGCTGGCCGGTGGACCGGCGCAGGGGCGGAAAGGGTGGTGCCCGGCGGGCGATAACCCACCTTAGGTGACCGGGGGTGCAGGAATTGGCACCGATTCACAGGGCGCTGGGCATGTCCAGAACCGGGGGTTCGGCGTAGTAATCGCTTTTGCTGACCTCGCCCCGCAGGCTTGGGTCCTGGTTAAGGCACTGGCCACACTGTTCGGGAGTGCGCAGGTACTGACAGACCCTGGCCCATAGCTTGGATCGGCTGCCAGGCGCCCCCAAGCTGAAATGGACAAGATCCTGGCCGCCGGCCAAGGATTGGATCTCTACTTCGCAGAGGGTGCAGCGTCGCCTGCTGCCAGGAGAACTTGTGACCATGACCGGCGCAAGGTTCGAGGCAACCTAGGCGGCCCCATCCCATTGGAGCTGGCCAACCCTGGCTAGAGGGCCGCAAAAATGAGGATTCTTCATGGCTTACCTGGTGATTGCCACTCATGGGGATCCGGGTGCTTGGCCGAAGGGGCTCGAACTGCGGGGGGAATCCGGCCTGAAAGGCCCCGTCTTGCATGGCAGGAATCCCCCTAGTTTCTGGTTCCAGACATGTTTGGGAGTTCCTGCCCTGATCCAGCTTTATCGCCAACTGGTTCGTCCAGTGTTGACCGTTTTGCTGGCCGCTCTGGTGATGTTGTCCCCATTGAGACCTGCGCCGGTCCTGGCCCTCAGCCCCACCACCTCCGCCCCTGGTTTGTCCCAGGCTGGGTCCAAATCCACCCATAGCTTTGTCGCCGAGGCGGCTCGTCGGGTGTCGCCGGCCGTGGTCCGTATCGATACGGAGCGCCAGGTGGCCAGGCCCGCCTTTGATCCCACCATGCTGGATCCGTTGCTGCGGGATTTGATGGGAGATCCATCCACCTCAATGCGGGAGCGAGGTCAGGGTTCTGGGGTTGTGATCGATGCGGCCCAGGGTCTGATCCTGACCAATGCCCATGTGGTCGATCAAGTTGATGGGGTGGCTATCACTTTTGCCGATGGTCACCAGGTTGATGCGACGGTGGTCGGGGCTGATCCGGTGACTGACCTAGCGGTCGTGCGGTTGCCCTCCCAAGGAGCGGAACTCAAAGCTGCCTCCCTCGGAGACTCCGAAGCCCTGGAAGTAGGTGACTGGGCCATTGCCCTTGGAAGTCCCTATGGCCTGGAAAGGACTGTCACCCTAGGAATTGTCAGCAGCCTGCACCGGGATATCAATAGCCTCGGCTTTGCTGACAAACGACTGGATCTCATCCAGACGGATGCCGCCATCAACCCCGGCAATTCCGGGGGGCCGTTGATCAATGCCAGTGGCGAGGTGATTGGCATTAACACACTTGTGCGATCAGGACCTGGAGCGGGCCTGGGTTTCGCCATCCCGATCAACCTGGCCAAACGGGTGGCGGATCAATTGGCCTCCGGTGGCAAGGTGATCCATCCTTACCTGGGGCTCCAGCTACTTCCTCTAACGGCAAGGGTGGCCCGCGAGAATAATCAGGATCCCAATGCCCTGTTACAACTTCCCGAGCGCGATGGCGCCCTGGTCCAGAAGGTGCTTCCCAAAAGCCCGGCTGAGGTCTCGGGACTTAAGCGTGGGGATCTGGTGGTTTCGATTGCCGAGAACCGGGTGGTTACCCCCGCTGATCTGCTTAAGAGGGTCGAGCAGGCCAATGTGGGCGAACTACTCCCCCTCAAGGTGGTGAGGGGTCAGCGGGAGATTCAGATCTTGATCCGGCCGGCTGCTTTGCCCCAGCAGGGTCAGTCTCCCCATCGCCAATCGCCTGGCTAATTGGCTGACCGGAGCCGTGTACGGGTTTCATGGCTCCGATTAACTACCGCAGCGATCACCTACATTTCCATCTTGGCTCACAAGAATTATTTGTGCCGTTTTTAGCTCTTAATTGGCAAACTTACTTATCCTCTTTAATGGAGATTTCTCGGATTTTGGTTGTTATTTCAGGCCTGGGGAAGGTCGAAGCGAGGCTCAAATTGGCTGTCGTGGACGCTGTCTTGGGCAAGCTTACGGGCCATGGCAAGCATGAGATCCATGGTTTCAGGATTATCCATTGCGTGGATATTGTCTAGCCGTTCCCCAAGCGGAACAGCTAGTTCGGGACAAAGTAAGATCGCATTTTCCTTGCTGAGAGCCATGTCGTAGCGAATGTAAGTCAACATAGGTTTACCTCCAAGTACGTCGCCACTTAGATCACCACACTCACTGTCAATGACCCGGGGCGTAGCGCAGGAAGAGAGCCACTGCATCATTGTTTCAACAAGGGTCCCGCAGTCATTCATCAGACTCATGAGTGCTGTGATGGCTCCAGCAGCAGCAAGGCTTTTGGGGTCATTGCTGGGATCGTTGCGCCCTGTTCCCACAGAAACCAACAACAGGTTGTCGGCACCGCTGGACCAATTCAGGTTATAGCCCTTGAGGGTGGCAAAGAGAAGGGCCTGCAGCGAAGGGTTGTTGAACGGGCTAACACCCCCATCAACAAATTGACCCTTTTCGGTTTTCATGCCGGGCTGCTCAATAATTGTGATTTCTTCCGGGTCGAAAAACGTGGGCGCGGCGGTAGAGGCGCGAACCACCTTCCAGAGTGGGTATTCCGCGTTGGAAATCCAGTGGCTGGTGCTGTCGGTATTGCGGTAGTACTTTCCCTTGGGGTTGTTGGACATCGGCCAGGGGCTTCCCGTATCCAGTCGCTTGGACATCACCAGAAGTCCCGTGCGCAGGCGGTCGCTCCCTAGGGTGGTGTCGCTGCCGAAGACGTTCTTGAGTTCGCTTTCCAGGCGCTGCTTGTCGTAACGGGCGCGGATGACCCCTTGGCGCAACCAGTCCCGGCTGAAGACATTGCGGCCCAGCTTTTGGTACTTCTCAAGCACCTCCCCCACGGCCATGCCCAAGGCCAGGCAGGCGGCAATGATGGCCCCTGTCGAAGTGCCGGCGATCAAATCGAAATAATCGCTCAGGCGGAAGTCAGGATCGTTGCCGTGGCGCTGCCGCAGTCGCTGCTCAAGGGCCTCCAGATACCCGAGCGTCAGGATTCCCTTAAGGCCACCGCCATCCAGCGCCAAGATGCGCTTGGGACCTGGGCCCATGAGGTGGAAATCCTTCGAGAGCTGGAGGTAACGGGGGGGCATGGGGGACTGGATCGGGCCATTGCGAATCCATCTTGGCCCCAGCACAATGCCTATTAAGCTGCGGTTTGGGGGAACAGGAAAGGGCCGTTGTAGGATTTCTCTTTGTTGAATTCGCTGCGAACCCGCTGTGGCCAATAACAAGTCTTCCAAGAAGCGCATCGAGATCGCCGAGCGCAACCGTCTGCGCAACCGCACCTACAAGTCGGCCCTGCGCACCTTGATGAAGCGCTGCTTTGTCGCCTGCAGCAGCTACGGCCAGAATCCTGGTCCTGATTCCAAGGCTGCCGTTGAGTCGTCCCTGAACGCCGCCTTCAGCAAGATCGACAAGGCTGTGAAGGTGGGCGTGATGCATCGCAATACTGGTTCCAACCAAAAATCCAGGCTCAGTGCGGCGGTCAAGCAGGTTCTTGAGCCGAGCATGGGTGCTGGCGCTGTGGCGGCCTGAGGGCGCCCTGGCCTGGTGCAGCCCCTTGCTACCGTCACGCCGCTCGGTTTGAGAGGTAACACTTGGCTATTGACGATCTTCAGCAACGTATGAAGCAAGCCGTGGCTGCGGCTGCGGTTGAGCAAATCAGGGACGGCATGGTGGTTGGCCTGGGTTCCGGCTCCACTGCGGCGCTGATGATTGAGGGCTTGGCGGAGAAGCTCCGCAGTGGGGATTTACGCGACATCACTGGCGTTACAACCTCTTTTCAAGGGGAAGTCCTTGCAACTGAACTTGGCATTCCCCTCAAGAGCCTGAACGCAATCAATCACATCGATCTGGCCATTGATGGCGCAGATGAGGTTGATCCGGCTTTTCAGCTCATCAAGGGGGGGGGAGCTTGTCATGTCCAGGAGAAGCTGGTGGCTCGGCGGGCCAAACGCTTCGTTGTGGTCGTGGATGCCAGCAAGTTGGTGGAACGACTCAACCTTTCCTTTCTGTTACCCGTTGAGGTATTGCCTGGGGCCTGGCGTCAGGTGAGGGCCGAACTGGCCGACCTGGGTGGTGAATCCGAGCTGCGCATGGCCGTTCGCAAGGCCGGGCCAGTGGTGACGGATCAGGGAAACCTGGTACTTGATGTCAGGTTTGCCGGCGGTATCGCCGACCCGGTCACCCTTGAGTCAACGATTAACAATCTTCCTGGTGTGCTCGAAAACGGACTGTTCGTGAATCTCACCGACCAAGTGCTTGTTGGCGAGATCGTTGCTGGCGAAGCTCGGGTCCGCGATCTGATCCGTCGCTGATGGAGCAAGCGGATCAGCCAGACCGCTCCCAGATGAAGCCCCAAAGTCGCTTCAGGCCATGGGGTTTTGAACTACGAACTTTTGGACTGGATCCCTCCGCTCGCTTGATCCACAAAACAAGCTGACTGGGCTAGCGGCTCTGGCCACAGGCCTCCTCTGGCTTAGGCCCTTGTGAATCGGCCACCCATGCTGGACGACCCCGCAGGGGACTCAGGAAGCAGCCAACCGTTGCCTGACTGACTCGGCGTGGCTATGGAGCCCTTCGCTTTCGGCCAGGGTGATCACGGCGGGGCCGGTGGCCTCAAGCGCGGTTTGGTTGAAGCCGATCAAGCTTGTGTGGCGCAGGAAGGTTTCGACGCTTAAGGCACCACTGAATCGGGCGGTGCCGCTGGTGGGGAGGGTGTGGTTGGGCCCGGCCAGGTAATCCCCTACGGCCTCTGGAGTCCAGGGCCCAAGAAAGATGGCCCCGGCGTTGCGGATGTGCTCGGCCAGGGGTTCGGGATGTTCCACCAGCAGCTCAAGGTGCTCGGGGGCGAAGCGGTCACTGAGGCGGGCCGCAGCTTCAAGGTCTGCGCAAACCACGATCAGGCCCCAATCTTCCAGGGCTGAACGGGTGATGGCCGCCCGTGGGTGGTTTGCCAGTTGGTTGTCAATGGCCCTGGGGACAGCCGCCGCCAGTTCGGCGCTGGTGGTGATCAGGATCGCCGCCGCCAGGGGATCGTGTTCGGCCTGGGCCATCAGGTCGGCAGCGACATGCTCCGCCCTGGCGGTGTGGTCCGCAATGACCAGGATCTCGCTGGGGCCCGCCAGGGAGTCGATGCCCACCTGGCCGTACACCGCTTTTTTGGCCAAGGTCACCCAGAGGTTTCCCGGGCCGCTGATCACATCCACCCGGGGTACGGTTTCGGTACCCCAGGCCAGGGCAGCGATCGCCTGGGCTCCGCCGACCTGGATCACTTCGTTGATGCCGCATAGATGGGCTGCTGCCATGACCGTTGGGTTAGGTAGCCCCCCCTGACCCGGTGGGGTGACCATGACGATGCGTTCGACGCCAGCAACCCTTGCCGGAATGGCGTTCATCAAAACGGTGCTGGGATAAGCGGCCCGACCGCCTGGAACGTAAAGCCCAGCCCTCTGGACGGGCCGCCAGCGGCGGCCAAGCTTCTCCCCATGGGGACCGACCACGGCCAGGTCAGCCGGCAGCTGGCGACGATGAAAATCCAAAATGCGGCGATGGGCCAGTTCCAGGGCTTGGCGCAGCTCGATGGTTATGGATTCCCAGGCGGCCTGCAGTTGACTGCTGTCTAGCCGAAGGGGCTGGGGCCGCACGCCGTCGAAACGTTCACTGAGGTCAAGCAGGGCGGCATCACCCTCGAGGCGCACCTGTTCCAGGATGGCGGCCACTGTTTCTTCTTCTTGGCGCCGACGGCCACCGCCGGTGCGTTCGGCAATGGCCTCCAGTCTGGCGCCGGCGGCCTCACCATCCGGTAGGCAGGTCAGGGCCACGGGAGTCGGGGCGGCCATGGATTGGGAAGCGGACGCAATCAAGCTCTGATTTCTCATCGTTGCTTGAGGCTAGGGTCCGGGGATCAGCTCGGCAGGGCGACGCAGGCCCCGGCCACAATGGCTAATCATCGGGCCCACCCGCCTCCATGGCCTCCTTGCCTGTCGTTGATTCCCCCCCCGGTGCAGGCGCCGCCCCAGCCCCTTTGGTGGATTCCCATTGCCACATTGTTTTCCGACAGTTCGAAGACGATCTCGATGGGGTGGCCGCCCGCTGGCGGCAGGCCGGGGTGCGGGCCCTGGTTCATGCCTGTGTCGAGCCGGGCGAGATTGCGGCCATCCGCGCCCTGGCGGATCGCTTCCCCGAAATGCGCTACTCGGTGGGTGTCCACCCCCTGGACACCGAGCACTGGCAGGCTGATACGGCGAAGGTGCTGCGAGAGGCGGCCCTGGCCGACGATCGGGTGGTTGCCATCGGTGAACTGGGGTTGGATCTCTTTCGTCAGAAGAATCTTGAAGAGCAGCTGGCCATGTTGAGGCCCCAGCTTGATCTGGCCCGTGAGCTGGATCTCCCCGTGATCATCCATTGCCGAGATGCCGCCGAGCCCATGCTGGCCGAACTGCGGCAACGGCATCGCCAGGGCGCAGGCCTGAAGGGGGTCATGCACTGCTGGGGGGGCACCCCTGCCGAAATGGAGGCCTTTTTGGAACTGGGCCTTTTCATTAGCTTCAGCGGTACGGTGACCTTCCCCAAGGCGCTGGATACCCATGAATGCGCACGCCGCGTACCGGCCGAGCGCCTGCTGGTTGAAACCGATTGCCCCTTCCTGGCCCCGGTTCCCCGCCGGGGTCAGCGCAATGAACCAGCCCATGTGGCCCTGGTGGCCGAGCGGGTGGCGGAGCTGCGGGGCGAAAGCCTGGCCAGCCTGGCCCGTAGCAGCTCTGCCAACGCCATGAAACTGTTCGGCCTGAAGCTTGACATGATATGATTTGAGATTGGCCTGGCAGCGGAAACGCTTCCAATTCCATCCTGATTATTCAAGCTCTGGTGTCCCCAGCCCCTTACTCCGCCTCGGCAACCGCCGAATCGGCTCTCTTTCGGTCCATCCGGTGAGAGAGGTTGGTGGTAACAGCCGTTCCCCCTCGGGGGGACGGCTGTTCGCGTCGGCATCGTCCTTGGGACTCCCCTTGGAATCTATGCGGATCTGACACCAGGGACTCTTCCAGTCCGTCCCTTCTTTTTCGTTCCTGCAGGTCCACCGCATGAGCAGCGCGATCCAGGTCGCCAAGACCGTCACTTACCTTCCCGATCTCGTGGAGGTACAGCGGGCGAGCTTCAAATGGTTCCTGGAAAAGGGCCTGATCGAGGAACTTGACAGCTTTTCGCCGATCACCGATTACACCGGCAAGCTTGAATTGCATTTTATTGGCAATGAATATCGCCTCAAGCGGCCTCGTCACGATGTAGAGGAGGCGAAGCGCCGCGACGCCACATTTGCTTCTCAAATGTATGTAACTTGCCGGCTTGTTAATAAGGAAACTGGGGAAATTAAGGAGCAAGAAGTCTTTATTGGCGAACTGCCGCTGATGACAGAGCGCGGCACTTTCATCATAAATGGTGCCGAAAGAGTCATTGTAAATCAAATAGTGCGCAGTCCTGGAGTCTATTTTAAGGATGAGCAGGACAAGAATGGTCGAAAAACATTTAATGCCAGCCTCATCCCCAACCGAGGTGCTTGGCTGAAGTTTGAGACCGATAAGAATGATTTGCTTCAC
>JBIIRU010000278.1:0-3788 GCA_044341355.1 Cyanobium sp.
AGGTGTCGGGGCGGTCGTAGGCCCAGAACAGGGCGATTTCGGTTTGCTCAGCGCTGCGCAGCGAGGTGGTGGTTGCGGTGCTGGCGAGGCCACCGTATTGGCGTACTTCGTTGAGTTGCTGGGCGTAAAGATCGAGATTGACATCGGGCCGGGCCTGCAGGCCATCGGGTTGGTAGGCGCTGGCGCTGCTGATCACCCATGGTGTAACCGAGCCCCAGTTGCAACCCAGGGCGGCGCCAGCGGTGGGGCCTGAAGTTGCCGGCATCCAGACATAGCCAGGCATCCCGGCGGGGGGGCTATAGGGAGTGTTGTTGCTGGAGCCGTCATTGGCGCGCAGGGCCAGGGCCTGGTTGGCTAGCTGGGCACCAAAGGCAAGGCCGGCATTAATACTTTGGGCTGAACCACCAATCTCGCTGAGGGATTTGTTGACCTGTGCCGAAATCAATTCGCTTTCGCCGGGCAGCAGCTGGCTGAGGATTTGCTGGGCCGCGCCCACGATCGCCGCCTGCCTTGATACACCGCTGCCGGCAGCGACATCAATGCGATAAGGGGCCACCGTATTACCAAAGCCCGCCACGGTGTCTAACAAAGTGGTAGATAGCAGGGCCATCATCCGGGTGCCGCTGGTGGGGGGAATCCCGGGCTTGCCGTTACTGCCGGCCGATTTGATCGCGTTGAGGGCACAGCTGGTCCAGGTGAGGATCGCATCGCTGCCAGCAGCATTGACCAGTGCCACGCTTTGGTTGTTGGCCGTATTGCTGTCAATCACCCCGGCCAGTGGATCGATCCGAGCGATCAGGTTGTAGGAGCCTTCCGCTAGGGCAAGACCGGCTGTTGAGTATTCGAGTTCGAGATTCTTAGTTTGGTTGCTTTTGATGCGCAGCTGGCTGCGGCCGAGCAAAATATCGCTGGCATCGAAGCGATTGTCGGTGGAGGCATACAGGGAAACCCAGGTCCGATAAGTGGTATTAGTGGAGTTGGCGCCACGATCGTTAGAGCTCCCAGGGCCATCGTCGTCATCATCATCAGAGCCTGAGCCTGAACTACCACCATTGCCGCCGGCAGACCCCGATGTGGTCTCCGTGGCTCGAGCCACGAGTTCTACCTCTCCCTTCTCGCCATTCCATTTAATGGAAGCAGGGTCAATTTCATCAAACGTGATTGAGAAATCAGTCATTGCTGTGATCTGTTGGAGGGAGAAGACAGCGGTTTGGTTTAAGCAAACTGATTGGATGGCATAGGTACTGAATAAGGCTTCAGATCGCATTTAGTCGGCGATCGATCGCTGCTACCCCCGAGCCAAAAGCCAGGGGGGAGACAGCCAGCAAACCAGGTCTTAACTGGTAAAAACCCGATTGACGAAGCCCCCAGTCCCATCCATCTGACGCAGCCTGCCTCCGAATCACCGTCAATTTTTACCGTATCATGACGGTGATCAAAAATTGCTAAACCTGCTTGATCCTGGTAAGGCTATGAGTAGGATTACTCAGTAAATTCTGATTTCGACAGTGGGTCAACGCTGTTTGCCGCTGAAAACCCTGCCCAAAGACCGGCTTTGAGGGCTGCGGATTTTGACTCTGTTGCTGCAAGCTGCTCTCAAAATCGTGTTTAAAGGCGATTTCTAGAATCGCTTCAGGTGTCTGGCACCTCGGACTCTTCCCCTGGATTTTTTTGCCAAATGATGCCACTGCAACCTTCGAGCTGGCCTTTAGTTTGCCTGCCTGCTCGTTAATCCAGGGTACGGTCAGCCACCTCACATCTCATAGCAGCGAACTCTTAAGGCTGCAATTCAATTTCCCCAGGCCGCCAGGTTTTGTTGAACCAGTGCTCCAGCGGACCATAGAGCCGCAGGATCATGAACCAGCCCTTGCCCGGAATCGTCTGCACCCAGTTCTTTTCAAATCCAGCCGGGGCCTTGGGGCCAAACCACCCATCCACCGAACCATCGGCATTGGTTTTGATGCCATTGTTTTGGCTGCTCACACTGGGCGCTTTCTGATCGGTCTGCAGCATCGAGCGGATCTGATTGTCATACACAATTACCGACCAGAAATCCTTCACCGGGATATTTGGGGGGAGGCGCAGCCGGTAAGTTTTTGCCGCCGTAGAAGGGGTGCCATTGGTTGAACCAAGAAATTTATGGATGATTTACGATACTATTCACTCAGCTGTCAACATCTCGATTCCCATCTGCTGCCACCTGGAAGACCGGTTTAATGCAACAAGACAGATTAAGCATCGCCCATTATCGTGTCAAAAATTTTCTTTAGATTTGATGAAGCTTTACATTCTGCTGCTGGCTTTCGGCCTGGCCCCAGCGGCGATCGCCAGCCCCAATGCCGCGAGCTCCATCAAGGCAGCTAAACCGGCGAGCCATCCAACGGACTGGCTTCAGCCCATAACCCTCGCTGCGGATTCCATTCCTGGGCACTTAGTCCAGGCAAAGCCCCAGGACAATCCAGCGATGCCGGCAGCGCCGAGTGACGTTCCCAGCGAATCTCGGCAGACAGCAGACCTCGCCAAGGAGGCCCAGAACCCGATCGCCAATCTGATCAGCCTGCCCTTTCAGAACAATACCAACTTCGGCCTCGGTCCCCAGGACCAGAGAACTCAAAATGTGCTCAATATTCAACCTGTGATACCGGTGCCCCTTAGCAAGAATATGCTGCTGGTCACCCGCACAATTGTTCCCTACATCTATCAGCCCACATCTGCCACTGGCAATGAGGGTGACTTTGGCCTCGGCGACATCAATCCATCGTTCTTTTTTGTGCCGCGAACTAAAAGCAACATCACTTGGGGCTTAGGTCCCACTGTTGTCTTGCCCACGGCCACCCAGAAATTCACCGGCCAGGGCAAATGGAGCGCTGGCCCAACCGGTGTCGTCCTGGTCACCACCAAGCGCATGGTGTTCGGCGCTTTGGCGAATAATGTCTGGTCCTTTGCTGGTTCAAGCGATCGTCAGTCAGTTAACCAGTTCTTGCTGCAGCCATTTTTTAATTACAACTTTTCCAAGGGGTGGTATCTAACGACATCGCCGATCATCACCTCCAACTGGGAAGCTGCCAGCGGCGATGAACAATGGACCTTACCCCTCGGCGGTGGCTTTGGCCGGGTGTTCGCAATCGGCGACCAGAAGGTGAATGCCTCGCTGCAGGCCTTCGTGAATGTGGTCAAACCAGATTTAGCTGGCGATTGGACCCTGCGGGCGCAGTTCCAGTTCCTCTTTCCCCGCTGAATTGCAAAGTCCACCATCCTCAATCCGATCGCGCTATTCGTTGCCAGCCGCGATCGGGACATGCCCGTTAAGGCGGCTCTTTGGCGAGCAAAGGGCGTTGCCCTTTTGCAACCGCCTAAATTGCTGACTCTTGCCCGTGGCCGATGCATGCCCTGTCCCTGGGCACCTGGTGGATCCACGTCACCTCGGTGCTGGAGTGGATCCTGGCGATCATTGCGGTGGAATCCTTCGGCCGCCGCCGCCAGGAAACGGGCTGGCGCTGGCTGGCCCTGGCCATGCTGCCCGCCCTGGTCAGCGCCATGGCGGCCTGCACCTGGCATCTATTTGACAACAGCAACGCCCTCAAGGGGCTGGTGGTCTTTCAGGCCGGCCTGACGGCCCTGGGCAACCTGGCCTTAGCCGGGGCCGCCTTCAACCTGCTGCGCCTGCAACGGCGCTCGACGGCCAGCGGAATCTCTAGCGATGTCTCCTGAAATTCCCCGCCTGTTCACCTGGCTGGAGGCCGTGGATCCAGCTCCCTTTTTTGTGCTTTCCCTGGTTCCCTATCTCG
>JBIIRU010000279.1:0-3783 GCA_044341355.1 Cyanobium sp.
TGGCCCGCATCGGCGTGGCCGTGTGCCCCTCCGGCATCGCCAATACGTTGGAGGAGGCCGAGGAGGTCGGCGAGACGATTGGGAGCTATCCGCGCATCATCCGGCCAGCCTTCACCCTGGGCGGCTCGGGGGGTGGTATCGCCTACAACCCGGAAGAGTTCCGGGCGATCTGCAAAAGCGGCCTGGAGGCCAGCCCCGTCTCCCAGATTCTGGTCGAACAATCGCTGTTGGGCTGGAAGGAATTCGAACTGGAGGTGATGCGTGACAGCGCCGACAACGTGGTGATTGTCTGCAGCATCGAAAACCTCGACCCGATGGGGGTCCACACCGGCGATTCGATCACGGTGGCCCCGGCCCAAACCCTGACTGATCGCGAATACCAAAGGTTGCGCGATCAGTCGATCGCCATCATTCGCGAGATTGGGGTGGATACGGGCGGCAGCAACATCCAGTTCGCCATCAACCCCGAGGACGGGGCGGTGGTGGTGATTGAGATGAATCCGCGCGTCTCCCGGTCGTCGGCCCTGGCCAGCAAGGCCACCGGCTTCCCGATCGCCAAGATCGCCGCCCGGCTGGCGGTGGGTTACACCCTTGATGAAATCGTCAACGACATCACCGGCGCCACCCCTGCCTGTTTTGAACCGACTATTGATTATGTGGTCACCAAGGTGCCGCGCTTCGCCTTCGAGAAGTTCCAGGGCAGTGCGGCGGTGCTGACCACCTCAATGAAGTCGGTGGGCGAAGCGATGGCCATCGGCCGCTGCTTCGAGGAATCCTTCCAAAAGGCCTTGCGATCTTTGGAAACCGGCCTGGCCGGCTGGGGCTGCGACCGCGACGATCCCAATCCCAACCCGTCCGACCTGGAGCGCCAGGTGCGCACCCCATCGCCGGATCGCATTTTGGCAGTGCGCACCGCCATGGTGCGGGGCTATAGCGATGCCGAATTGCATCGGCTCAGTGCCATCGATCCCTGGTTTTTGGCCAAGTTGCGGTGCCTATGGGAAGCCGAGCAAAGGCTATTAAAAGGCCGCCAGCTGGCCGAGTTGGGGGCCCCAGCCCTGCTGGAGCTGAAGCAACTGGGCTTCTCCGACCGCCAGATCGCCTGGGCCACCGGATCGGCCGAATTGGAAGTGCGTCGCCACCGCCAGGCCCTGGGGGTGAGCGCCATCTTTAAGACCGTTGACACCTGCGCCGCCGAATTCGCCTCCAGCACGCCGTATCACTATTCGACCTACGAACGCCCCCTGGAGCAAATCGGCGCTGATGGCCAGCTGCGGGTGCTGCCACCGGCCAGTGAGGTGCAGCCCGAAAGCCGCCGCAAGGTGATGATTTTGGGTGGTGGGCCCAACCGCATCGGCCAGGGCATCGAATTTGATTATTGCTGCTGCCACGCCTCCTTCGCCCTGCGCAAAGAAGGTTTCGCCACCGTGATGGTGAACAGCAATCCGGAGACCGTTTCCACCGACTACGACACCTCAGATCGCCTTTATTTCGAGCCGCTGACCTTTGAAGATGTGCTGAATGTGATCGAGGCCGAACACCCCGAGGCGGTGATTGTGCAGTTCGGCGGCCAGACGCCCCTGAAGCTGGCGATTCCGCTGTTGCGCTGGCTGGAATCCGCCGAGGGCCAGGCCTGTGGCACGCGCATCTGGGGCACCTCGCCCGAATCGATCGATCGGGCCGAAGACCGCGAGCAGTTTGAAGCGATTTTGCGGCGATTGGAGATCCGTCAGCCCCTCAATGGCCTGGC
Source organism: Cyanobium sp. (assembly GCA_044341355.1). Lineage (GTDB taxonomy): Bacteria > Cyanobacteriota > Cyanobacteriia > PCC-6307 > Cyanobiaceae > Cyanobium. The sequence continues at coordinate 1,751 of JBIIRU010000279.1, forward strand.
CCGCAGCGACGTGGAAGCCCGGGCGGTGGCCGAACGGGTGGGCTATCCGGTGGTGGTGCGGCCCAGTTATGTGCTGGGCGGTCGGGCGATGGAGGTGGTCTATGGCGAAGCAGAGCTGAATCGCTACATGGTGGAGGCGGTGCAGGTGGAGCCGGACCATCCGGTGCTGATCGACCAGTTTCTGGAAAATGCCATCGAAGTGGATGTGGATGCCCTCTGCGATGGCGATGGTCAGGTGTTGATCTGCGGGTTGATGGAGCACATCGAACCGGCCGGCATTCACTCGGGCGATTCGGCCTGCGCATTGCCGGCGGTGTCGTTGGGCCCGGAGGTGCTGGAGACGATTAAGGGCTGGAGCCGGGACCTGGCCCTGGCCCTGGAGGTGCGGGGCCTGATCAATCTGCAGTTCGCGATTCAACGCCAGGCCGATGGCCAGGAATTGGTGTTCATCATTGAGGCCAACCCCCGGGCCTCGCGCACGGTGCCATTTGTGGCCAAGGCGACGGGCGTGCCATTAGCAAAAATCGCCAGCCAATTGATGGCCGGCCGCACCTTGGCGCAGCTGGGCCTAACCAGCGAGCCGGTGCCGCCGCTGCAAACCGTCAAGGAGGCGGTGCTGCCCTTCAAGCGTTTTCCGGGGGCGGATACTTTGTTAGGTCCAGAAATGCGCTCGACTGGCGAGGTGATGGGCATCGCCGCCGATTTTGGCCTCGCCTATGCCAAAGCCGAATTAGCGGCCGGCGAAGCCTTACCCACAAGCGGCACGGTGTTTCTTTCAACCCACGACCGCGACAAGCCGGCATTGCTGCCGGTGGCCCGGCGCCTGGCCCAGGCAGGCTTCGCCCTGGTGGCCAGCGCCGGCACCGCCGCATCCCTGGAGGCCGCTGGCCTGCGGGTCGAAACGGTGCTGAAGGTGCATGAAGGCCGCCCCAACATCGAAGACGCCATCCGCTCCGGCGAAATCCAGCTAGTAATCAACACCCCCATCGGCCGCCAGGCCGCCCACGACGACCGCTACCTACGCCGCGCCGCCCTCGATTACGCCGTCCCCACCGTCACCACCCTGGCCGGCGCCCGCGCCGCCGTGGAGGGCATCGCCGCCCTGCAGCAGCAGCGGCAGGTGGAGGTGATTGCGTTGCAGGATATTTATGAGCCTTGGGGGGGGTAGGGGGGGGTCCTTTCCTCCTCAGATTGCCAAACCTTGCGCTATTCAAAGTGGGCACGACACGTCAGGCTGTGGCCAGGTTGAGGAGCGATCCCGCAGGCGCAGGGGCCGACTACCTATCTATTCAGGTACTAATCGGCCACTGCGATTCAAAAACTGCATTATCGTTACCAATGCAATCAACCGTGTAGTGGTTGGTGAAAACAGTCCTTCAGATAATCCCTTTTCCATGACAAGCACTTATCGCCAGATCAGTCCGGAAAACTCTGGCAAACCTTAGGATGGTATGCGGATCCGTATATCATGCCTGGCCGGACCCTCCCCATCCTTGAGAAGCCATGCAGCGCAAGCCATCTGAAGAATCAATGGGGTTTTAGCCATGGATGATATGAGGAATGGAGCCTGACTGGTTAGGGTGTTATGCGGTCCGCCCATACTGCGTTCGAAGGATCGCACAAACCAAACCAAGTCCATGCGAAGCTTCGCTAGAGACTCTTGATTGTGTTGACTGACATATCTCTGATTTCTCTCATTGATTATGGGCACCTCGAAAAATAAGCGCTTTCCAGTGCTTCTGCGGACATGAAAAAGCCGCCAATCTGGCGGCATAGCAAGAAGTTCTTATATCGACCATTGACGATATCACTTGAACCATGGCACCTTCTCAACAAGAGTCATGCAACCACTGCAATATGACCAGAGCGCTGCAGAAAGCGCAGGAAGTTAAAGGTTAAGTTCTTCAGGCCCCACCAAGCCTCGTTCCGTTCAATTCCGATCTTTCTTGTCAGCTTTCCACCCATAGACATTGTCATGCAGCCAAAGACATGCTCCACACAAGCTCTGATTGCCGACTTGATCCGATTTAGTT
>JBIIRU010000280.1:0-3773 GCA_044341355.1 Cyanobium sp.
GGGAAGGGGCCACCCCACTGATACCCGCCCCGGCCATCTCTGAACGCATCGGCCGTGGGGTTTCGGTGTTCCTCAAGTACGACGGTCTCAACCCCACGGGCTCCTTCAAGGACCGGGGCATGACCATGGCGATCAGTAAGGCCAAGGAAGCCGGCTCTGAAGCGGTGATCTGCGCCAGCACCGGCAATACCTCCGCCGCCGCCGCCGCCTACGCCCGCCGGGGCGGCATGCGCGCCTTCGTGCTGATCCCTGACGGCTATGTAGCCCAAGGAAAACTGGCCCAGGCCCTTTTGTACGGGGCCGAGGTGCTGGCGGTCAAAGGCAATTTCGACCGGGCCCTGGCCATCGTTCGTGAAGTGGCCGATCGCTATCCGATCACCCTGGTCAACTCCCTCAATCCCTACCGCCTTCAGGGTCAGAAAACTGCGGCATTCGAAGTGATTGATGCCCTCGGCGATGCCCCCGACTGGCTTTGCATCCCCATGGGGAATGCCGGCAACATCAGCGCCTACTGGATGGGATTCAAGGAATACCAGCAGGCCGGCAACTGCCAGAAACTGCCCCGCATGATGGGTTTCCAGGCCGCCGGAGCAGCACCCCTGGTCCTCGGAGAGACGGTGGAACAACCGGACACCATCGCCACCGCCATCCGCATCGGCAACCCGGTGAATCGGGATAACGCCATCAGGGCCCGCGAGGAAAGCCAGGGTGACTTCATGGCCGTCACCGACGCCGAGATCATTGAGGCCTACAAGTTGCTGGGCAGCGCCGAAGGCGTCTTCTGTGAACCTGCCAGTGCGGCATCTGTGGCCGGCCTGCTCAAGCGCCATGGTGAAGTGCCTGCGGGGGCCCGGGTGGTCTGCGTCCTCACCGGCAATGGCCTCAAAGATCCCTCCACCGCCATCGAACACAACGATTCCACCTTCCACACCGGCATTGAAGCCGACACCAACACGGTGGCCAGGGTGATGGGCTTCTAAAGGGCTGCACTCCTGACCAGAACCTGGCCCCAGCCAGTCTCCAAACCAAGGCTTCCGCGCTGGCGGGGCCTTTTTTTTTGGCAATTCGGCAAGGTCAAGCGCCGGTGGAATAGGGGCAAAACCTGATCCGATCGCCAAAGCGTCCCAGGGAAAATCTGGTGAAGGGGGAGGCGAAAGCGGGGAAAAGAGAAGGGAACATTCAAGCCTTGGCAAAGGTTGATATTCCCCAGGGCCGGGAAACTGAGGAAAACATGATCAAGGGGTCCGGTTCAAGCCAGCCATCCCAAACCGCTGTGAACAAAAAAACAAGAACCAAGCAGCGCTAAAAAGGTTTTCCACCGTTTCCCCAGCCCCTACTACGACGATTTTGTTTATCTTTCAACAATCAAAACTTTTGAGTAGTCGATGGGTCGCCTGGCGGTTCGGCACCGTTGCGCTTTGGCCCTAGCTGTGAAACCGTGGGCCCAAGATTCAGAACCTCCGGCCAGCCATCGCTGTCCACCCCTTGCCATGAAGCTGGTGTGCTCCCAGGCCGAACTCAATGCCAGCCTTCAGCTGGTCGGTCGGGCAGTGGCGGCCCGCCCGACCCATCCGGTCCTGGCCAACGTGTTGCTCACCGCTGATGCCGCCACCGGGCGACTCAGCCTCACCGCCTTCGATCTCAGCCTCGGCATCCAGACCAGCCTTGCCGCAGCGGTTGAAACGAGTGGGGCCATCACCCTGCCGGCCCGCCTGTTTGCCGAAATTGTCAATCGCCTGTCGGCGGAAAGTCCGCTCAGCCTCAGTTGCCTGGAAGGGGACGAGCAGGTGGAACTGACCAGCTCGGGCGGCAGCTACCGCATGCGCGGTATGCCCGCCGATGATTTTCCCGATCTTCCCCTCAACCAGACCGGCACCTCAATCCGTCTCGATGCCGATGCCCTGGTCAGGGGTTTGCGGGCCACTCTCTTCGCTAGCAGTGGTGATGAGGCCAAGCAAGTGCTTACCGGGGTGCACCTGCGCCTTGATGGCGCAGGCCTTGAATGCGCCGCAACCGATGGCCACCGGCTTGCGGTGCTCCACCTGGCCCACGGGGCCACGGCCCCCGCAAGTGACGGTGAGCCCTTTGACGTCACCGTGCCCGCCCGCTCCCTGAGGGAGCTGGAGCGGTTGCTCAGCGGCCGGCCTTCCCAAGAGCCTCTAAGCCTGTTCTGTGACCAGGGGCAAGTGGTGGTCCTTTGGGCCGATCAGGTGCTCACCAGTCGCAATATCGATGGCGTCTATCCCAACTACGCCCAACTGATTCCAGCCAGCTTCAATCGGCAAGTGCGGCTTGATCGACGAGGGTTCATCGCTGGTCTAGAGCGCGTGGCGGTGCTGGCCGATCAGCACAACAACGTCGTGACGATCAGCTCCGATCCGGCCGCCGGCAAGGTCACGATCCGTGCCGACGCCCAGGACGTGGGCAGCGGTTCGGAATCTCTGGGAGCCAGCATTGAAGGCGATCCCATCGACATCGCCTTCAATGTCCGTTATTTGCTGGATGGCCTCAAGGTGATGGGGGGCAGCGAGGTGGTTCTCAAGTGCAACGCCCCCACCACCCCTGCGGTCCTGGAGCCTGTTGGTGAACCGGATGCTTTTGTATATCTGGTGATGCCGGTGCAGATCCGAACCTGAGGACGTGACCCTTCCGGAGCAGTTGTTACTGAGTGACCTGCTGGCCAGGCGCGTGCGCTGTGATCAGGGTACCGACCATGGAGCGGGGCTCCTTGGCTGGATGCATCCCCCCGTCCATCGCCTGCTCGGCTGGGTGAGCCGCCCTTCCGCCTTTGGCCAGCGCCGCCAGGTGTGGCGCCTCAATCAGCTCAGGGGCCTCAGCGATCAGGAGGCATTTGTAAAAGGGTTTCCAGCCGATACCGATCCCGCCACCCTAGAGCGCTTGCCCACCCTGTTTGATGCGACCCTCATCGGAGCCGACGGCCAGAACCTGGGCCATGTGGCCGATGCCGCAGTCGAACTGCGTAGCGGTCGCATCCTCCACTACCTGGTTTCCCGCAGTGATCCCCGGCTTCCCGGCAGTAGTCGCTGGCGGCTCAGCCCCGACCGCATCGTCGACCAGCAGAGCGGTCGGGTCGTCACCGCCTTGCGGGAGTTGGATGATTTGCCCCTGGCCCGGGCCAGTGTGCGTCAGGAATTCCTGCGCCGATCCCGGCGCCTTCGCGATCAGGTGGGCCAGGAGACCTCCCGGCTGCGGGATCAGTTTCAGCAGGTTGGCGATCGGGTTGAGGACAAATTGGAGGGTTGGCTTGAGGAACCCCCTTGGGAGGAGGGCGAACGGGGTCGGGCAGAACCGCAAGGTCCTTTCTCCTATGGCCCCGGCGGTCGTTGGGATCCAAGCGAAGACCAAAATCCCGATGCCCGTGGTCGCGCCACTGGTTCTGACCCGCTGGAGGATTGGGATGACGATGCTGGGGCGCCTTGGCAAGCTGGGCCGCCTTGGCAAACAGCACCGGCCGATACCCCCGTTGAGTCCAGCGGTTCCAGTCGCCGCAGCCGTCCAGTCGAGAGTCCCATTCCCCGCTCCCGCCGTTCCCCCCGACCCGGGGCATCGGCAGAGCCGCAGGAAGAGGGGGACCCCTGGGTGTAATGCCCTTGGGCGCCTCGGGTGACGCGCTGTTGGAGACTCAGGTGCTGTCGTTGTTGGCGCCGCTTTGGTGGACCCCACCCTGACCTTTTCGGTGCCCGATGCCCTGCGCAAGGAGGGCCTGAGCCAAGCCGATTACGACGAAATCGTGCGGCGCCTGGGCCGCGCCC
>JBIIRU010000281.1:0-3753 GCA_044341355.1 Cyanobium sp.
GCCGTCGCCAGGCGCTGCGGTTCCTTCGGCCCACAAGAGAATCAGGCGAAAGGACAGCATGAAAGCGAGCCATTGGAGCGAGTTGCTCAAAAGGGCAGGTTAAGGATGGATGGCAGTCCCCCCGGCGCTGCCGTTGTAGGCCCCTTTTGACGCCAAGGTCATTGGGATGGCTGATCGGGGCTACCCACCAGCCGGCGTCAGTGATCCGAAGCGTCCTTGACCATGCCGCCGCAGACGCTAAATATGGTGTGCTGAGTCGGATTGTGGGGGAGGCGAGCAATTCAGGGCAGGTCAATCTCAGGTAAGGGGTGATTCGAGGGTGATTAGTGGGACTGACACGCTGCCAAAGTCCATCAGTTTCGGCGACGGCATCTTCCACTGCAACGATGGGTCCCATGCCCACCGCCGCTCCCCTCGACTTTTTGCCCCCCCGGCTCGATGGGCGGGTGCTGGCCCTCAGTCGGCGCTTGCTGCCTTGGTATCTGAGCCGCCAGTGCGCCATCACCAGTCTGGAGGTGCAGAACCTGGAGCGCCTGGTGGCCGCCATGGACCGCTTCCAGGCGGGAGAAAGCCGGCTGCTGCTGGCCTTTCGCCACCCCAGCGTCGATGATCCGGCTTGCCTGGCCCACCTGATCTGGCGCGATCTGGCCCGGGAAGGACGCCGGCTGGGACGGCAATGGCGGCCCCGTCCCCACTTCCAGTTCCTCTACGACCGGGGCATTCCCCTCTGGGCCGGACCCCGCATCGGTTGGTTGCTGCAACGGCTGGGGGGCTGCTCGATCCAGCGGGGCAAGCTCGATACGGCGGCCTTGCGCACCGCCCGCCAGTTGTTGCTGGACGGTCCCTATCCCCTGGCCGTAGCACCGGAGGGGGCCACCAACGGCCACAACGAACGGCTTTCGGCCCTGGAGCCCGGAGCCGCCCAGCTGGCCTTCTGGACCGCCGATGACCTGGCCAAAGCCCAGCGTCCGGAAGCGATGACCGTCTTGCCGATCGGCGTGCAATACCGCTTCAGCGGCAACGCTTGGCCCGCCATCGAGGCCCTGCTCAGCCAATTGGAACGGCAGAGCGGCCTGGCAACCCAGCCCGCCGCCAGCCCTGACCCCGAAGCTCTTTACCCCCGTCTGTTCGCCTTAGCCGAACGGATGCTGACCTTGATGGAGACGTTTTACCGCGACTCCTACCACCGCGATCTCCCCGCCCCGGTCGCCGCTGGCGCGGCCGCCGCCGCCCCGGCCGCAACCGCCAACCCCGCCGCTGCCCAAACCGCCAATCTGGCCCTGGCCGAACGGTTGGGGCGCCTGCTGGAAACAGCCCTGGCCGAGGTGGAGCTATCCCTCGCCATCGAGCCCCGAGGGGACTTGGCCAGCCGCTGCCGTCGCCTGGAGCAGGCCGCCTGGGATCGGCTCTATCTGGCCGCCCCCCCCACCCCTTTGGAGAGGGGATTGGCGGACCGGCTGGCCGAGGAAACGGCGCAACGCCTCTGGCACATGCGCCTGGTCGAATCCTTTGTGGCTGTCAGCGGCGACTATGTCAAGGAGCGGCCGAGTCAGGAACGCTTCGCCGACACCCTGCTGTTGCTATGGGATACCCAGGCCCGCATTCTTGGCCGTGATCCCGGCACCAGACCCCGCTTGGGCCCGCGCACCGCCCTGATCAGCCTGGGCGAAGCGATCGCCTTCACCCCCTTGCTGGAGGACTACCACCGCGATCGCCGCCGCGCCGTCGCCCGCCTCACCGCCGACCTGCAGCGCCAACTGGAGGCCTTGATTGTGCCGAGCGGCCTGGCCGCTTGAGCGTCACAGACCATCTGGCCCAGCCCAGGCAACTATCGGCCAGCCGTGGGCCCAGCCGTGGGAGCTTCGCCCAGGCAAGCCAGTGCCAGATTTGCCAAGCGCCGGTGGAAGGCGCTGCAGAAATGGGCGCGACTGTCCCACCACAAAAAACCAGTGGCCTCGGGCACCCGCTGGGCTGAACTGGCCGCCTGGTTCTCCTGCAGCACGGGCCTGACAATCTCCACCAAGTCGAAGGCCTGGGGATCGGCGACGGCGGCTTGTAACAAGCCATGGAAATCGGGTTGCCACACCTGCAAGCCCAGTTGCTGTGCCAGGTCTTGCAGGGCCCTGGCCAGCCCTTTGTTCTGCTGGCCGATCAGGGCATCGAAGGCCTGGCGCTGGGCCAGGCCGTAGGACGGCGGCACGATGGGACTAAGGCCCCAGGGCAGTTCTGTGGGCACCAGAAAGCGGCGGGCGCCGACCTGGGCCAAGGCGGTGACGGCCGTCACCAGATTGGCGTTGATGGCCTCGGCCCGCTCCAACCCCGGCTCGCCGTCTAGATAGTCGTTGGCGCCAGCCCGCAGCACCACCAGCGCCGCCCCGTCCATGGGGGTGGCGGCGCGGCAGTCCAGGAAGCGGGCCACCTGCTCCAGCAGATTCGGCACCCCCTTGGGGGACAGGCCCCCGCCCGAGCGGGCGCCGCCATAGGCATGGTCCGTGCCCCCGGCGCGGGAGGGCGCCAGGGGGGGCCACCCCAATCGCTCCGCAAGGATCTCGACCCATATCGGCCCGTTGCAGCGGCGGCCCCGCCAGTGGGGCGGAGAGGGCACCGCCCCATCCCCGAGCAGCATCCAGGCATTGCCCACATCCGAGAGGCTGTCGCCGAGTACCAGCAGCTCGCCCTTGGCAAGGTCCACCGCCACTGCCGCAGAAATATCCGCAGCGATATCCGCAGCTCCAGCCTGCACGACCCACGCTCCAGGGGCTTCGATCCTCCTATGGGGTCTGGCCTGCGGCGGGGCCCTTGCCAGCGGCCCCGACCCGGCCCTATGCCTAAAGGATGGCCAACGACTTGAGCACCAGGCTGGGCAGGTGGGTGGAAGCGGGTCTGGTGGACCCGGGCACCGCCGAGGCCATTCACCGCTGGGAAGCTCTGAATGGCACAACGCTTTCAGGGACCGGCAGCGCTCGGCTGCGCACCCCGGTGGCCCTCGCCCTAGCCCTGGGGGCGGCCCTGTTGGCGGCGGCACTGCTGCTGTTCGTTTCGGCCCATTGGTCTGGACTGGGCCCCAGCAGCCGCTTTGGCCTGCTGTTGGCCGTGGTGCTGGGCTGCCATGGGGCCGGCGCCCTGGCGGCTTCCCGCTTCGCCGTCCTGGCCACTGCCCTGCATGGGCTCGGCACCGTGGCCCTGGGGGGCGGCCTTTACCTGGCCGGCCAGACCTTCCACCTGGACGCCCTCTGGCCGGAAGGACTGCTGCTGTGGGCCCTCGGCGCCGGCTGCGGCTGGCTGCTGCTGGGCCAATGGCCCCAATTGGCCCTATTGGCCCTGTTGGCCCCCGCCTGGCTGCTGGCCGCCTGGCTGCGCCTCTGTGACCAGGTGCGCGCCAGCAACAGCATCCTGGGCGAGGGGCCGGCCCTGATTCCGGCGGCTGGCCTGGTGCTGCTCAGCCTCACCTATCTCTCGGCCCCCCACGGCCCCCCCAGCAGGGGCAGCACAGGCCGGCGGGTGCTGCTCTGGATCGGTGGCCTGGCCCTGGCCCCGGCCGCCCTGGTTTGGGCCCTGATGCCCAGCCTCACCGCTGGGGCCCCTGCTTTGCCCGCCAGCCTGAGCGCCTGTGGCTGGGCCGTGGCCCTCGGGGCCCCCTTGTTCCTGGCCTGGGCCCTGGGGCAGCGCCGCTTGCTGGTGGTGGGCGTGGCCGCCGCTTGGCTGCTGGCGGGCCTGGGCCTGGGCCGCTGGGCCCAAACCCTGAGCGCACCC
>JBIIRU010000282.1:0-3746 GCA_044341355.1 Cyanobium sp.
TTAACGGCGGTCAGTGTGGCCGAAACCCTTGCCTGCGTCGAAGCTCTGATGGGGGTCGGCTCCGCATCCGGGTCCACCCCCCTCCTGACGGAGCGCCAGATCCAGATCGGTGATCTGGTGCTGCGAGAGATTCGCATGCGCTTGCGTTTTCTGCTGGACGTGGGCCTGGATTACCTCAGCCTGGATCGGCCCGCCATGACCCTCTCGGGCGGTGAGGCCCAACGCATTCGCCTCGCCACCCAGATCGGCGCCGGCCTGACTGGAGTCTTGTACGTGCTGGATGAACCCAGCATCGGCCTGCACCAGAGGGATAACGACCGCTTGCTTGCCACCCTCACCAAGCTGCGCGACCTGGGCAACACTTTGATCGTTGTCGAACACGACGAGGACACCATCCGTGCCGCCGATTACCTCGTCGATATTGGCCCCGGCGCCGGCGTCCACGGCGGCCATATCGTCGCCGAGGGGTCGCTGCAGAACCTGCTCGAGGCCGAAGACTCCCTTACCGGTGCCTATCTCAGTGGCCGCCGCGCCATCCCCACCCCCGCCAGTCGCCGGGAGGCGGGCAGCCGGCGGCTGCGGCTTGTTAATTGCAACCGCAATAACCTTCGCGGCATCGATGTTGATATTCCCCTGGGGCGCCTGGTGGCGGTGACCGGGGTAAGTGGCAGCGGTAAGAGCACCCTGGTGAATGAGTTGTTGCACCCGGCCCTGGAACACCAACTTGGACTCAAGGTGCCGTTCCCTGCCGGACTGGAGGAGCTGCGGGGGATCAAGGCGATCGACAAGGTGATCGTCATTGACCAGAGCCCGATCGGGCGCACGCCCCGCTCCAATCCAGCCACCTACACCGGCGCCTTTGATCCGATTCGCCAGGTGTTTGCCGCCACGGTGGAGGCCAAGGCCCGGGGTTATCAGGTGGGACAGTTCAGTTTCAATGTCAAAGGGGGGCGTTGCGAGGCCTGTGGGGGGCAGGGTGTCAACGTCATCGAGATGAATTTCCTGCCAGACGTCTATGTGCAGTGCGACGTTTGTAAGGGTGCTCGTTATAACCGCGAGACTCTACAGGTGACCTATCGCGGCCACACCATCGCCGATGTGCTCGAGATGACGGTCGAGCAGGCCGCCGAGGAGTTTGCCGCTATTCCCCAGGCCGCTGATCGGCTGCGCACTTTGGTAGATGTGGGCCTGGGCTACATCAAGCTTGGCCAACCCGCCCCCACCCTCTCCGGGGGTGAGGCCCAGCGGGTGAAGCTGGCCACCGAGCTATCAAAGCGCGCTACCGGCAAAACCCTCTATCTCATTGACGAACCCACCACCGGCCTCAGCTTCTATGACGTGCACAAGTTGATGGAGGTGATGCAACGGCTGGTAGATAAGGGCAACTCAATCCTGGTGATTGAGCACAACCTCGATGTGATTCGCTGCGCTGACTGGTTGATTGATCTGGGTCCCGAAGGGGGCGATAAGGGCGGCGAGATCGTGGTGACGGGAACCCCAGAAGAGGTTGCCGAGCATCCCGCCAGTCACACGGGCAGGTATCTCAAGCAGGTGCTGGCCCAGCATCCGCCGCAGGAGGCTGCCGCCTGATTCCTGGCCTTCAACGGGGAGGCGGTTCGTCGTTTTCGGCTGGATGCTCTTTGTTGGAATCGGGCATCCAGTAGCTGAGGCTGTCCTCCCAGTAAAGGCGCCCCGCCAGGCGCTCGGTATTCAGGCGGGTGTGGCCCAGACGGGCCGCCAACTGGGTGATCTCCACGGGCGAGAGGTCGGTGTGGATGTCCTGCCCGGCGATTTTGATCAGGGCGGGCAGCCGGGCCAAGCTGGTGGGTTGGCTCAGTTTGCGGAAGACCTCATTGAGCACGAGCCGTTGCCGTTCCATGCGTCCCAGGTCGCCGGCCTCATCGTGGCGGAAGCGTAGGAAGCCCAGCAGGTCGTCGCCCTTGAGCACCTGGCGACCGGGGTAGAGATCAATGCTCAGGTTTTGGCTGCGATCGACATAAACCATCCGTTTGGGGACCTCCACCTCCACTCCTCCCAACGCATCCCCGACCCGGGCCACCGCGTCCAGATTCACCTTGATGTAGCGATCGATGGGCACCCCTAGTAGGCGGCCCATTTCCAGCTTGGTCTCGGCGATGCCGGCCTGGCTGTATAGGGCATTGGCCTTGACGACGCCGAGACGCCCCGAGGTGATGTAGGTGTCGCGGGGCAGTTGGACGATGCGGGTCATCCCGTCTTCCACCCGCACGCTGAACATGACATCGGTGTTATCGCCCACCTTGTCCGTGCCCAGTACCAGCACCTGGCGCCGGCCCACCCCGAGGTGATCGAAGAGTGGCTGCAACAGCACAGCGCCCTCGCCCAGGCTGGCCGAGAGCTGGGCGAGGGCGGCAGGTTTGGCCAGTCCGTAGCCCAGGGACAGGCCAAGCAGGAAGGTCAGCCAGGGCAACTTGCGGCGACGGGGCCGGCGACGGGGCATAAGGGTGGCAACCGCTCCCAGGGGTTCCTTGTCCTCCCTGGGTCTCTTCAACACAGATAGGGGGAAACAAGTGTGACTCATGGTGCCGCAATCTCCAAGGCTCCACAAGGCTCCTGCCCACAAGGCTCCTGCCCACAGGGAGCCAGGCCCCCAAACCGCCGTTGTCAGCCTGGGCCGACAAGGACACAGGCGGCGGCCTCATCAGCTTTGCGGCGGGCCTCCGCCTCGTCGGCCCCCAGGGCGAGGGCCACACCCATGCGCCGGTTCGGCCTGGCGTCTGGTTTGCCGAAAAGCAACAGCTGGGTGTCCGGATTCACCAGGGCGTCAGCTACACCGCTATAGCTGACCTGGTCGTGGCTTTCGCTGGCCAGCACCACCCGGCTGGCTGCGGGCCCCAGGCAGCGGATGGCGGGAATCGGTAGACCCAGCACCGCCCTGACGTGCAGCTCGAATTCGCTCAGGTTCTGGCCGATGAGGGTGACCAATCCCGTGTCGTGGGGCCGGGGCGAGAGCTCGGAGAACACCACTTCTTCGGATCCTTGGGGTCCACAGAGAAAGAACTCCACCCCAAACAGGCCAGCCCCACCTAGGTAGTCCGTCACTTGGCGGGCCATCGCCTGGGCGGCTTGCAGCTGGGCTGCTCCCATGGCGGCCGGTTGCCAGCTGCATTGGTAATCGCCCCGCTCCTGGAGGTGGCCAATCGGTGGACAAAACAGGGTGGGTCCATCCCACTGACGCACCGTCAGCAGGGTGATCTCCAGGGAGAAGCGCAGAAACTCCTCGACGATCACGCGGGTGCCGCTGCCCCGGGCCCCTGCCTGGGCCGCGGCCCAGGCCAGCGGCACTTCGTCGGGGCCATTCACCACGCTTTGCCCCTTGCCAGAGGAGCTCATCACCGGCTTGACGACCACGGGCCAGCCCAAGGGGGCGGCGGCGACGGCCAGGCTTGCGGCGCTGTCGGCGTAGGCATAGCGGGCGGTGCGCAGGCCCAGTTCCGCTGCCGCCAGATCGCGGATCCGGTCGCGGTTCATCGTGATCGCTGTCGCCCGGGCGGTGGGGATCACCGTGATGCCCTCGGCCTCCAGCTCGACCAGGGCATCAACCGCAAGGGCCTCGATCTCCGGAATCACCAGATCGGGGCGGTGACGCCGCACAACCGCCTTGAGGGCCTCCGGATCGGTCATCGAGATCACCTCGACCGCATGGGCCACGGCCATGGCCGGGGCGCCGGCATAGCGGTCCACCGCGATCACCCGGCACCCCAGTC
>JBIIRU010000283.1:0-3740 GCA_044341355.1 Cyanobium sp.
GTGTTATAGAACATATCGGTATGCAGGCCGATGATCGCCTCCACCAAATCGTTTTCCAGCACATAACGGCGGATCTCGCTTTCGCCCGATCCCGCACCGCCGGTGAACAGGGGCGAGCCATTCAGCGCGATGCCAAAGCGGCTGCCGCCCTCTAGAGCGGGGCGCATCTTGCTGATCAAGTGCAGCAGAAACAGCAGCGAGCCATCACTCACCTGCGGCAGGCCAGGGCCAAAACGTCCGGCATAGCCGAGGCTGTCGGCTTCCTTCTGCACCTCCTTCTGGATCTTCTTCCACTCCACCCCAAATGGCGGATTGGAGAGCATGTAGTCGTATTTCGCCTCACCCAGCTGATCATCGGCGAGCGTGTTGCCGAAGCGGATATTTTTGATGTCCTGCCCCTTGATCAGCATGTCGACCTTGCAGATCGCGTAGCTCTCGGGGTTCATCCCCACCAGGTGTTCCTCGGCCACGCTGAGCATGCCGCCGGTGCCCGCGGTGTGGTCGTAGAGGCTGCGGACGATGCCGCCTTGGGTGAGGGCCTGGTCGTCTTCGATGAAGATCAGATTCACCATCAGCTTGATCACTTCCCGCGGCGTAAACGCCTGGATGTAGGAGCGCAGGTTTTCGCCGATGTTGTCCTGGTCGCCCATCAGCCGTTTCATGCTCAGGGCTGAGGTGTTGCAGAAGGCCTGCCCTGCCACCCGCAGCAGGTCGGCCACGCTCCAGATGAAGGCCGAGAGGTTTTGCTTGCCGCTGGGCTGGGGGTCGGGAGTTGGGGGCGACACCGTTCGGGGCGTCCGTGGGCTGGCGGCGGGGCGCCGATCCGCTGCGGCGCTGCTGCCAGCGTCAACCTTGTCCGCCAGGCTCAGCGAGCCACCGCGGCCTCGGCCTGGTTGCAGTTGACCTGACGCAACCAGCGGGGCCTTCACCGCGTCGTAGGTGGCCTCGTCCCAGCCAAGCAGATCGCGCAGCTTGCCGTTCCCCGCCGAGCCGCCCAGGGCTTCCAGGGCGCCATGAAGCTCCAGCTGCTGATCGTCTGCTCCCATTCGGCTGCTCACTCCAGCGCATCTCGCCGGGAAGTCTGGCCCTCAGGCGGTACAGGTGGCCCCACCACCTCCCCCTATGGGGAGTTCGCATAGGCAAAGCCTTCTCGAAGAGAAGCGGTTGCGATCGATCAGCAGCTCAGGGAGGCCTGGCACCCCATCCCCCCCTAAAGTAGTGAGATCAACTACATCCATGCTCTTGGCTGACACCGGCCCCTCCCTCCATCCAGGCGTTGTGAGCGCATCCGACGCCAATCGCTCCTTCTCGTCCCTGCTGCGGCAAGTGGCCCAGGGTCAAAGCTTCACCGTCCTATCCCATGGCCGCCCCGTCGCCACCATCGCCCCGGCCGTGGAAAGCACAGCCTCCCTGGCGCTATCGCGCCGTGCCCTGCTGGCGCGGCTGGCAACGCAGCCGGCGAGCGGTGAACCCCGCAACTGGCAACGGGACGACCTCTACGACTGATGCGCGCAGCTCTGGACACCAACCTGTTGGTTTATGCCGAAGGCTTCGGGGATGAAGCCAGGGTGAGCGCGACGCGGCGGTTGCTTGTTCAGCTCAGCGAAGCCGACCTGGTGGTGCCGCTTCAGAGCCTGGGTGAATTGTTCAGAGTGCTCACCGGCAAGGCAGGCCGTCCGGCCCGGCAGGCTCAGGAGGCAGTGCTCGGCTGGATGGACGCTTACCCCGTTCTGGAGTCCAATGGGGCCGCTTGGCGGGGCGCCATGGACCTTTGCGTGGCGCATCAGTTGGCCAGTTGGGACGCCCTGGTGCTCAATGTCGCCGCCGAGGGGGGTGCCCGTCTGTTGCTTACGGAGGATCTCCACCACGGTTTCAGCTGGCGTGGCGTGCGCGTGGTGAACCCACTCATCGAGCCGCAGGATTCGCTGCTAAGCCAGCTGCTGGGCGGATGAAGCCGACAGCTCGGCGGCTGTCCGGCTGGAGGCTGTTCACCTCAGGCCAGCAATAGAAGGCTTGTGCTCATCACCGCCATGCCGGCGATCACGCCGGCGATCATCTGATGGTGGGTGCCATAGCGCTGGGCGGCAGGCAGCAGTTCATCGAGGCAGATGTAGACCATCACTCCTCCCACACTGGCGAACACCACACCCATCACCAGGGGGGTGAGAACAGACCGCAGGAGGAGGTAGCCGAGCAGGGCACCGAGCGGCTCGGCTAAACCCGAAGCGAAGGAGAGCCAGAAGGCCAGGGCGCGGTTGCCGGTGGCGTAATGCACTGGGGCTGAGATAGCCAGGCCCTCCGGAATGTTGTGGATGGCAATCGCCAAGGCGATGCTGAACCCAAACCTGGGGTTGCTGACGGCGGCGATGAAAGTAGCCATACCCTCGGGAAAGTTGTGAATCGCGATCGCCAGGGCAGAGAACAGGCCCATGCGCAGCAGGGCTTTTCTGTCCTCGGCGTTGGCTGACTGGGATGGCTGGAGGCCGAGCAGGGTGGCATCACCATGGCTCGGAAGCATTTGGTCAAGGGCGGCCATCAGGGCGATGCCGGTGAAGAAGGCGATCGTGGTCCATACGTAGCCGGCTCTGACGCCGAGGGTGGCGCTGAGGGCGGCGCGGGCCTTGGGAAAGATCTCCAGGAAGGACACCTGGATCATCACCCCGGCGGAGAAGCTCAGCGCTAGGGCGAGCAGGCGGGGATTGAAGCTGCGATTGAGCAAGCCCAGCAGGCTGCCGATGCCGGTGGACAGTCCGGTAAGCAAAGTCAGCAGCAGGGCGAAATGAACGTGCTGATCCAGGCCCGGCAAGGCGTGTCCTCCAGTAGGCAGCAAGGCTCACCCCCATGATCGCAGCCGGCGTAGCTCAGCCGCAGCACGGAGGGCCAGGTCCAGGTGGCATGAGGGAGCAGCCACTCCTGATATGAAGTGCAACCTTTATCGTTTAGAGCATGATTCAAGGCGAATAGCTTTTGATAAGATTATCTTAAAACATTGAATCCATATTTATAAGTTACTTTTAACTTTTTTGTTCAAAGAAAGTTTGAGAGGCTTCTTTCTTCTGCTTTTGTTCCTCTTTCGCGCTTATGCGTTTTATCAATTGGATTGCTATCAGCATCCGACAGCGGCAGTCCCCTGTCATTGAGGGTTGAAAAGATGTAAAGCAGCGTCATCCGTGGTCGGCTTCTGCATCAGGCCTTCCATCCCTCGGGTCCGTCGGGCGATGTTGAGCCTCCCTTCTGGGCCGGAGGCCTCAGATGCCCTATGAATGCCCCTGAAAAACCCTGGCGCCACAACAATAGGCACAGATCATCGATAGTCGCTATAACGACGAGAAGAGCTGCCTCAAGGCTGATATTGATCCAGAGGCTTGGGAATCGCGTAACAGCGACATCTCCCTGCCCTCAGTCTGATCTTCCTTCGGGTCAATGAATGCCATGACATCAGCGCCGCCCAGCCTCAGGGGGAGAATTTAAGGACGGGCTGGCGGCAACTGCAGCCAGTGCAGACGGCCGCTGGTGTCACCGGCGATCAGCATGCCGCAGCGGGCGTGGACCGCCAGGGCGGTGATGGCGGCATCGGCCACGAACAACACCCGGTGGGCGCCATCGGGGCGGGCTGGATCCCACAGCCGGATGGTGTTGTCGCCTGAGCCAGAGGCGAGGCGCCCATCGCCCAGCACCGCCAGGGCGTTCACCGAGCCCTGATGCCCCTCGAAGACCCGTTCACAGGCGCCGGTGGCCGG
>JBIIRU010000001.1:0-40285 GCA_044341355.1 Cyanobium sp.
CTTGGCCAGGAACTTGACTGCACCCCGTCCGTACTTGCTTTGGCAGCCCTTGAGCTGAGCCTGGCCGGCAAGCCGCTGTTGCTCAAGGCCGAACAGCGTTGGGGTGCCCCCTCCGGCCGTGTGCTGGAGAGCCGCGGTGGCGACAGCCGTGGCGACGGTCGCCGCGAAAGCCGCAGTGGCGACTTCCGCCGCGAGCGGGATGGGGGTCGCGACCGAGATGGGGGCCGGGACCGCCGTGATAACGATCGCTCCGATCCCGACCGTCCCGAATCCCCCCCCGAATCCCACTTGGAGCGTTTCCGCTTGGAGGTGGGCTGGCGCGACCACGTCAGACCCGGTAACATCGTCGGTGCCATCGCCAATGAAGCTGGCCTCACCGGACGATCCATCGGCCGCATCCGCATCTACGAGAGCCACTCCACCGTCGATCTCCCCAAAGGGATGCCGGAGGCTGTCTTCACCGACCTGCAACGGTTGAAGGTGATGAACAAGGAACTGCAGATCTCCCGGTTGCCGGTCTGAACTCTTCTTATGACTTTTGCCGCTGACAGCCCTTTTTGCCAGCTTCAGGTCCGATCCCGCATCGGCCTAGCCTTGACGACCGTTCTGGGGGCGGCCATGCCTCTAGGAGCTGTGACCCTAGGGGGCTTGCCTCTCGGGGCCTTGCCTCTCGGGTCTCAGTTCCTGGGGGCCCTGCCTTTGGGGCCCCGTGTCGAAGGCGTTGGGGCGATTGTCCAGGCGATGTGCTTAACGGCCTTTGAATCGGAGATGTCCCGGGCTGGCAAAGCCGCCCCAGAGGGCATGGCGGGTTTTGCCTGCCGTTGTGTCACCGATCGCATCATGCAGGGAAGAGGAGTTGAGGAGGCCCGCAAAGAATGTCGGCAAGCGACAATTCAGCGGTTTCCGATCTGACTTACCGCTGCTCCTCCCA
This sequence comes from Cyanobium sp., assembly GCA_044341355.1. Taxonomy (GTDB): domain Bacteria; phylum Cyanobacteriota; class Cyanobacteriia; order PCC-6307; family Cyanobiaceae; genus Cyanobium. The sequence continues at coordinate 932 of JBIIRU010000001.1, forward strand.
GGGGCCAGGGAGCAGGTCCAAGGCCCAGGAGTGGTGCTTTTGGGGCGGGTTACCAACTTGCTGTGGTGCTGGTTATGGAAGTGAAACTGAGTTCCGCCGTGGACAGGCTCTCAACGGCGGCAATTAACGAGGTCTGAACTTCAACACTTTCTGAAACCACCAAAGCTTGGAGCAGGTCAAATTTGTCTTGCAGACCAAGCTCCCCGTCGGGTTGCCAGGCGAGGCTCCATGGTGAGGGGTCCATCATCATCGGATCAACTGATCAGCATTTGCTGACATTGGAGCACTTTTTTGTCCGGGTTGCCCAGCTTTCGATTGTCTTCCATTTCTATTTAAGTTTCTTCATGTTGGGCCCGTGGCCTGGCTGGCCGGGGCCGGGGCCCTGCGGTTGTAATATTTAGGGGATTCCGAGGATTCCGGTTCCCGATGGAGCCCGCGATCAGACGAATCCGTTCCGGTTTTTTCTCTGATGACCATTTACGTCGGCAACCTCTCGTTTCAGGCCGAACGGGAAGACCTGCTTGATCTCTTCAGCCAGTACGGAGAAGTCCGCCAGTGCAGCCTGCCCCTTGATCGCGAGACGGGTCGCAAGCGTGGCTTTGCCTTCGTGGAGTTGGATTCCGACGCTTCTGAACAAAAGGCGATTGACGACCTCCAGAACGTCGAATGGATGGGTCGCATGATCCGGGTCAACAAGGCCACCCCCCGGGAAGCGGGTGGTAGTGGCGGCGGCGGTGGCCGTGGTGGCTATGGCAACCGCGGTGGTGGCGGTGGTGGCGGCGGCGGTCGTTCCGAGGCCGGCGGCGGCAACCGCTGGTGAGCAGGTCGCCTCGATGAGCGGCGAGACCAGGGGGCTGGGCAGGCTCCTAAGTCGCCTGCAGCCCCATGGTCGCTTGGTGCGACTGGCATCCCTTTGTTCGATACTGAATAAAATATTTGACCTGGCGCCGCCGGTGTTAATTGGTTTGGCCGTCGATGTGGTGGTCAAACAACAGAATTCTTGGTTGGCCCAGTTCGGAGCTTCAACGGTGCCAGCCCAGCTGACGGTGCTGGCGTTGCTTTCCTTTGTGATTTGGAGTGCCGAATCGCTGTTCGAATATCTCTATGGCTTGCTGTGGCGCAATCTCGCCCAAACCGTCCAGCACGAACTCAGAATCGAAGCCTATGACCATCTCCAGCATCTGGAGATGGGTTATTTCGAGGCTGGCAGCACCGGTCAACTGCTGGCTGTTTTAAATGACGATATCAATCAATTGGAGCGCTTTCTCGATCAAGGTGCCAATGAAATCCTGCAGTTAATTACCACCGTGCTGGCGGTGGGAGCCAGCATGGTGGCCCTTTCCCCCACGGTGGCGGGCCTTTCGTTTTTGCCAATCCCGCTGATTTTGTGGGGTTCGTTGCGGTTCCAGACACGCTTGGCACCCCGGTATCGGGAAGTACGGGAAAAAGCGGGGGATATGGCGAGTCAACTGGCGAACAATATAGGCGGCATACTTACAATTAAGAGCTATGTTGCTGAGGATTGGGAGCGCCAGCGTTTGGAGCAGCTTAGTGATGACTATCGTGTCAGTAACCGCCGGGCCATTCGTCTTTCGGCTGCCTTTGTGCCCCTGATTCGTTACGCGATTCTCTTTGCCTTTATCACTATACTTGTGGTGGGGGGCCTCCAGGCCTGGCGAGGCGCGATTGCGGTCGGCACCTACAGCTTTCTAGTATTCATCACCCAGCGTCTGCTCTGGCCCCTGACCACCTTGGGACGCACTTTGGATGATTACCAGCGGGCCATGGCCTCCACTAACAGAGTGTTAGATCTGCTGGATACACCCATCGCCATTCCCTCAGGCGATCGACCCCTGCCCCTGGCTGCGGTGCGTGGGGAACTGCGCTTTGAGGGGGTAGGTTTTGCCTATGCCGACCGCCCCCCATTGCTGGAGGGATTCGATCTTGTGGTACCTGCGGGCTCCACCCTGGGTATCGTCGGAGCAACGGGCTCCGGCAAGAGCACCATTGTCAAGTTGCTGCTGCGGCTCTATGAAATCAACGCTGGGAGTATCCTGCTGGATGGCATGCCAATTGACACTTTGCGACTGGATGATCTACGCCAGGCCATCGGCTTGGTGAGCCAGGAGGTATTTCTTTTCCATGGCAGCGTCGCTGAAAACATTGCCTACGGAAGTTTCGGGGCACCGCAAGTGGCGATCGAAAAGGCGGCAAGGCTGGCCGAGGCGGATGGCTTTATTGCCGAGCTTCCTTACGGGTATGACACGATTGTGGGCGAGCGGGGCCAACGGCTTTCAGGGGGGCAGCGCCAGCGCCTCGCCCTGGCCCGGGCCATTCTCAAGGATCCTCCAGTGTTGATACTTGATGAAGCCACGGCGGCTGTCGATAATGAAACGGAGGCAGCAATCCAACGCTCCCTGGATCTTATTACAGCGCAACGCACCACAGTTGTGATTGCCCACCGTCTCAGCACGGTGCGCCGCGCCGATCGCATCGTGGTTATGCAGGAAGGCCGCATTGTTGAGACTGGACGCCATGACGACCTGCTGCTGCGGGGTCAGGCCTATGCCGAACTGTGGCGAGTTCAGGCTGGACTGATTTCTACTTCAGTGCAACTGCACTGAGCATCAAAGACCCCATGCCCCCACCCCAAATCCCTCCCCCCTTGCGCCCCCGTCCCTCCCGGTTTCGCCAGCTGCTTGGCTCCAAGGCCCTGTTGATGCTGGTCGCCACTCCTGCGGGACTGCTGTTTGGCTTGCTGGCGGCCCAGTCGCTGGTGCCCGTTTTTCAGCAACGCCCAGGGGACCAGGCGGCCTCCTTGCCTGGTGGCTTTAGGGGCTGGCTTAACAGTGAGGGCCAAACGATCCTGCTGCTCGGCACTGATGTAGGCGGGGGGAATACGGATGTGATTGCCTTGATCAAGGTGGAAGAAGGCGTGACAGATGTGGTTCAGATCCCTCGCGATTCCTATATCGAAGCCGAGACCTACGGTCCGATTAAAATAAATGCTCTCTATGCCCTCGGGGGGATTGATGCTGTCATGCAGGAAGTCTCGACGCACATGGGACGCTCAATTCAACATTATATTGTGATTAATCTTGCGGCTGTCAGACAGCTTGGAGATTTGCTTGGCGGCCTGGAAATATATGTGCCAAAACGAATGGAATACGTTGACAATAGCCAGGGATTGAATATCGATCTACAACCGGGGCTCCAGACCCTTAAAGGAACCGACCTTGAGGGTTTCTTGCGCTTTCGCCATGACGAAGACGGTGATATCGGTCGCATTGAAAGGCAACAACTTGCCCTCCGAGCTCTCTTTACCAAGCTGGGCCGTCCCGAAACCCTCGTGCGATTACCGGCGGTGCTCGTGATGATGGGCAAGCAAGTCCAAACGGATATGGGGCCCATGGATTTGGGTGGCATGGTGACTGCCCTAGGAGGCACGCAATTGCATACCAAGCAGCTAGGTGGCAGGCCCTTTGATCAAAATGGCATCAGCTACTGGGAGGCGGATTGGCCCCAGCCGATCGAGGCGAGCCAATCAACTGACAGTAAGGACAGTACCTTCAAGGAGAGTGGCGAGAAGCAAAGTAGTGAAAAGTACGGTGGTGAAAAGTATAGTGACGAAAAGGAAAGCTCTCGGCAGCCCCGGGGCGAGTCACCAGTCAAGTCGGCAGGTGAACGTTATTTATTCTAGTTTAAATCGGCTGATATATTCAGCTCATGCTTTGCCGGGCCCCGGTTCGTCAAGGTGGCCGCCAAGGATTGGGCCAGTTGGGCGGCATGCAGGGGGGCAGTTGAGAAGGGACTGCGAAAGCCAGTAAAGGTCCAAAGCCCCGGGGCCCCTGGCACCGGACCCACCAGGGCCCGACCCTGGAGGCCAAAGGCCACCGGTATCTGCCGGTAGCTCCCTACCAATGCGGCTAGCTGGGGATCCCAACCCTGCAGGCCCTGGCGCAACCGCTGCTCCATCTTGGCGGGGTCGGGGGCCCGCCTAGTGCCATCGAGGGGCCGCACCAAGCTGATCTGGCCCACCAGCACCCCCTTCGGGCCCCAGGGGGCGGCGCTGGCATCAACGATCCAGCGCTCCTCGGCCAGCCAACCGGCCTGATCTTCCAGCCCAAGGCGCTGCTCCTGCTGGTTCAACACCAAGCGACCTCTAGCCACTTGCCGCAGCCAGGGGTTGCTGCCGGGGTTGATCTCCAGGGCCAGGACCCCCGCCCAGCTGATCCCCAGTTGACGGGCCAGGGGGGGCCAGATGTCCAAGCAGCCGGCCCCGGCCGCCAACACCACTTGCCGCGCCTCAAGAATTGAAGCCCCCAAAGGAGTCTCCCCCTGGGGATCACCCCGGGGCTCTTGGCGTTGATTTGGTGGCGCCTGGTCCAACAGCTGCAGCCGCCAGCCGCCAGTGGCCCCCACTTCCAGGCCCTGGACAAGGGCCGGCCGTTGCTGCACCCCGACCGCCGCCAGGGCCCTGGGAAGGGCCGCCATCAGCGTGGGTCCATCGACCCGGCTGGCCGGCAGGGTCAGCCGCCGCCCCAGCCAGCCGCGGTCGTGCAGCTTGAGACCGCAGGCGGTCCAGCCGAGGGGGCCATAAAGGCGTTCGAGGTTCCTCCAAGCGCGGCCAGTGGTGCCCAGGCTCAGGCTGCCGTAACTAAGGTCCGTGGCGCTGGTGCCGGTGGCGCTGGCTTCCGGTTCCTGGCTGGGGGGTGCCACCTGGATCACGGTCAGGCCGAGGCGGGCCAGGGCAAGGGCGATCAGGCCTCCGGTGAGCCCAGCGCCAACGACGACGACCGGATCCGAGGCCAGGCAGCCTGGACCTGCCATGCTCAAATCTGCAGGCGGAAGGAGCTGATCACCTGTTCGAACAGGGGCTTGACCTTGGACCAGCGGGCCTCATTGGTGCTGGTGGCCAGGGTATATAGGCGACCCCTATCCACCACCACGGTCGCCAGCTCGTGGCGGGTGCGATCGGCCAGGTGAACGCTGTATTCAAGGTCGTAAAACGTCCGGCCGCCCTGCTGCCGTTCAGCCGCCTTGACCAGGTCGGCCTGGCGACCGCTGCCCTCGGGGGCGATGACGATGCGGCCCAGTTTTTCGCCCACGGCCACGGCGCTGCCCAGGCTCTCCAGTTCGTTGGTGCTGTTGACCTCGGAGATCACCAACGAGAGGGTTTCATCGCTGTTGATCAGATCGTGGAAGACCACCTGGGGGCCGCCGTTGACCTGCACGCGGGTCCAGCCGGTGGGATAAAGAAATGCGTAGCGCCCGTCTGGGCTCTGGAAGGTGTTGAGGCCTGCGGCCATGGCATTGCATCCGGAGGCCCCCAGGGCCAGCGTCACCGCCAGCAGCAAGGCCAGCAGCGGCTTGGCGAGCGGTAGTCCCCAGGGGGATGCGGTCGCCAGCGGGAGGGCACGGGCGGTGGGTGCAGCCATGGACCGGTGATGAGAGCAGCAGCATTCTGGCCCGGCGCCCGTTTGCCTAGATTCCAGCCATTGGCGGTACAGCCCTGAGCGGTTTCACCCGACCCCTGGCCCGGTTGATCGACCAGTTCGAGCGGCTGCCTGGCATCGGTCCACGTACGGCCCAACGGCTGGCCCTGCACCTGCTGCGGCAGCCGGAGGAACAGATACAGGCCTTTGCCGATGCCCTGCTGGCCGCCCGCAGCCAGGTGGGCGAATGCCAGCGCTGTTTCCACCTTTCCGCCGAACCCCTCTGCGATCTCTGCCGTCAAGAAGAGCGCCGCAATGGTCAGATCTGCGTGGTGGCCGATTCCCGCGATCTGCTGGCGATGGAGCGCACCCGGGAATATCACGGTGCTTACCACGTGCTGGGAGGCCTGATTTCGCCCATGGATGGGGTCGGCCCCGAGCTGCTCAAAATCCAGCCGCTGGTGCGCCGCGTCGACCAGGAGGACATTCAAGAGGTGATCTTGGCCCTCACCCCCAGTGTCGAAGGAGATACCACCAGCCTCTATCTGGCCCGGCTGCTCAAACCCTTCACCAGCGTGAGCCGAATTGCCTACGGTTTACCGATGGGTGGTGAGCTGGAGTACGCCGATCAGGTGACCCTGGCCCGCGCCCTTGAGGGCCGTCGCCCCGTGGAATAACCCCCCCCGCCCATGGCCCAAGCCAAGACCCGCTACAGCGACCAACTGCCCAGCGAACGCCTGCCCGAGTGGCTGCGGCGGCCGGTGGGGGATGCCTCCGCCCTGGAGGGGGTTCAGGCCGTGGTGCGCCAGCAGCGATTGCACACCATCTGCGAGGAGGGCCGCTGCCCCAACCGGGCCGAGTGCTATGCGGCCGGCACGGCCACATTTTTGTTGGGCGGGCCGGTGTGTACGCGCAGCTGTGCCTTCTGCCAGGTGGATAAGGGCGAGGCCCCGGTGCCCTTTGATGCGGCCGAGGCCGAGCGGGTGGCCGAGGCGGTGAGTGCCCTGAAGCTGCGCTATGTGGTGCTGACAGCCGTAGCCCGCGACGACCTTGAGGACCATGGCGCCTGCCTGTTCACCGGCACGATGGCGGCGATCCGGCGCCGGGATGCGGGCGTGCAAATCGAGGTGTTGACCCCTGATTTCTGGGGCGGCCACCGCGATGAGGCGGAAGGCCGGGCGGCCCAGGCGAAGCGGTTGGCGTTGGTGCTGGCGGCAGAGCCGGTGTGCTTCAACCACAACCTGGAAACGGTGCAGCGGCTCCAGGGTGAGGTGCGCCGCGGCGCCACCTACCGGCGCTCCTTGGGCCTGCTGGCGGCGGCCAGGCAGCAGGCCCCCCATATCCCCACCAAGTCTGGCTTGATGCTGGGTCTGGGCGAAACGATGGCGGAGGTGGAGCAGGCGATGGCGGATCTGCGGGCCGTCGATTGCCAGCGGCTCACCCTGGGCCAGTACCTGCGGCCATCGCTGGCCCACATGCCGGTGGATCGCTACTGGCAACCCGAGGAGTTCGAGACCCTGGCCGATACGGCCCGCCGCCTGGGCTTTGCCCAGGTGCGCAGTGGCCCCCTGGTGCGCAGCAGTTATCACGCGGCGGAGACCTGAGCCTGCCCCAGCTGACGCAAGCGTTGCTCGCATTGCTCCAGCGGGGCCAGGTCGACATCGACACTACTGCTGCCGTCGTATTCAAAGGGATTGTCGAGATCGCGAATCAGAAAAACAAGGTAGAGAAAGGAGGTAAATAGAAAACTGGAAACAACAAAGTTTTCGCCAAAGTTATCAGCCCCGATCAGTAATAAGGCGACCACAACCCCCAGCAAAAACAGCTCTAACAACGCATAGGCGGGGGCGATGAAGTCATGGTCGCGGTTGCTGGCGATGCGGCTAAGCAACAGGCGCATTTTGGCCAGATTCGCCAGGCTGGGATTGTTGGCATCCGAGCGGCCAGCGGCCTCCAAGGCCGCCAGGCTGCCGTTCAACTGCTGCATGGCGGTCTGCACCCCATCCCAGGGGGCCTGTTTGAGCAACCAGAGGCGAATCGCTTCCAGGGCCGCCACCAGGGCCAAACGAATCCGAACGGCATCAAGATCGGGGGCCGCCGCCCCATTGACGGCCAGCCGATCGTTGATGGCTTCCGCCTCATTCACCAGCTCCAGCACCATGTCCTCACTGGCGTTGTACTGGCTGAGGGTGCCGCCCAACACCAGGGCCAGGATGAAACTGGCAGCCCCCAGCAACGAGCCCGTCAGGGAGTCGAATTTCCATAACTCCCAGCCCAACTGGTGAAACAGCACCTCCAGCAGGCCAAACAGCAACGTAAAAGGCGCTACCGCCAGCAGCACCCGCCACTTAACCGGCACCCCGCGCAGCCAGACCTGATAGGGGTTTACAGGCTTCAACTTGACAGCGGTGGGCACGGAGCTGCTGGCTGGTGTCATAGGTGGAGGGCTTGGCGGCCGGGGGTCAGTTTGGCTGGTCGGGGGGGTGGGGGGAGGCTGGGAGTGGGTGAGCCATGGCGAAAAGCCAGCGCTTGGCGGGGGTGATGTACTGGCTGCAGAGGGCTTGGTGGGAGATAAATTCCTAGGATTCTTCTGGTTTGCTGATGGATTTGTGTCTCTTGACTACTTCGTTGTGTTGATTTTGGGATTGCTGGGATGTAGGCGGAGAGGCAGGTCTTAATGGACTACATTCAGAAATTACTGAGATTTAAAGCATTTGGGCTATTATGCACACAGCAGTTGAAACGATTCAAGTTGCACCTCAGGATTAGCAATTAATTCGTAGCACTCAAGCTTCACAAGTCTGTTCACAATTTATGTTTATTTCTCGTTGGCGGCGCATTATTCGCAGCGGGAATCTTTCTATTAAATTGGCACCAAAGCAACCGCCAGCACCACCGCAGCACCAGAAGCGCGACAGGCTTAGCTGGCGTTACTGCTCAACCAGGCCTTGAGATCCTCAGGTCCCTGGAAATCGAGCAGGGCATCGGCCAGGGCTTCAAGGGCGCTGAGGGGCAGGGCCTCAATGCGGACCTGCTGGCTGGGGTTGAGCGAACCGCAGCGGCGTTGGAGCAGACGCAGGGTGAGAGCGGCGGCTTCGGCCTGACGGCCCTCCTGGCGGCCTTCCTGCCGGCCCTCCTGACGGCCCAGCCCAAAGATTTCGCGGTAGGCCACGCTGCTGGAGAAGTCTTCGACGGTGATGCCACCCATGGGGCAGATCTCGGGAACGGTGCGACCGCTAAAGCGTGATACCAGGATAGCGGCGATCACATCGTCGATCTCGGTTCCCAGGCTGGTACCCGCGGCTTCGGCGCGAATCAACGCCGAACATGTGGGCAGTTGTGCTTCAGGCAGCAGCAGCATCCCAAGCGCCCGTTGCAGGGGAGGGGCGGCTGGCGGCAACCGCTCGCTCAGCAGTTCGATCCACACCACCCGCCTCTCCACAAACTCCTGAACCGGGGTGGGATCACCGAAATTGAGCTCGCGCGACGGGCAGATCACCACCACCTGCCATTGGCGGATCGGACGGCCTTGGCGTTGCTGTTGCTGCAGCAACACCCTGTTTCGGCATTGAGCCGCAGCAGGAAGTCGGGATCGGGCCCCATCTGGGCTTCCAGGATCAACGTGGGCGATTCATGCTGATCGGCGGGCGGCAGAACCAGGCCATCGAGCCGGTATTCCCTTTCCTTGAGCACCGGCGCACTGAAGACATAACCCTCCATCCGCGGCAGCAGCGAGGCCACCAAGGGTTGGAGGCGTTCGGCCCGCTGCTGGAACAGCCAGTAAAAAAGCTTGTCGCTGGCGACCACGGGGTGGTTTGCGGCTGGCTCACTGCTCCGACGATGACACGCCAAAGCAGCCGCTTTAAGTGAGCCCCTGGTATCAATAATTTGGCTCAATTCAAAGCCCCTAATCACTTCCCACCCCCACCCTTCCCCCACCAGCCACTGCCCAGCAGGTGCACCAGCCAGCCCGGGCCCGTCAAAGCCATCACCAGGATTGTCAGCGCCGTGCTCAGGCGGCTGGAGACGGTGCGGGCTTGATCCAGGCCGCTGTGTAAGAAGGTGAGGGTGACTGCGACCGCAAAGATGCCGGTGCAGAGGGCGCTGGCCGATCTCAAGGTGTCCTTGGGGGGGCGGCGGTCCGGGTGGTTGGCGTCGCGGCTGAGGCTGCCGCCGCCGATTGCCCCCGCCACCATCAGGCAGGCCACGATGCCAAGGCGCAACTGCAGGCCCTCGTGGGGATGGGTGCTCTGGATTTTCTGGCCCACCACCATGGCGCTGCCCAGCAGGCCGCCGCAGCTGGCCCCCAGCACCGCCCACCAGCGCCAGGGGGTCAGGTGGCGGCCGCTCAGAATCGAGCCCCCCGACAGCAGCAAGGCCGACAAAAAGGTGGAGGGCAGGGCGGCCAGGTGCCGCGTCACTATGTAGGCCAGGCCCGCCCCCACCAGGACCCCCAGCATTTGCTGGAAGTGGCCTGGCAGCAGGGGGATGCTGGCAGGCTGGCGTGTGAGAAGGGGTTGCAAGCGCGGGTTGGGCTGGCCCTGGGCCATGGCGGATGGAGCTCCTGGAGATTGCTCCATCCTCTGGCGGCGCCCAACTGCCACGCCAGGATCTCGCGCAACTTCGCTTCAAGATCGACGAACGGCGTGTCAGTCGGGTCTATCAGCGCCGGTTTGAGCTTGCCTTGACCCACCGGCTTGCCATCCAACATCAACATGCAGTGGTTCGGTTTCTGCAAACGCTGGCTGGCATTCTCTGTTTCCCGGCTACCTATCGGAACTGATAGCACCTTCCAGCCGTAAAAATGAAGGCGCAGGTAGGGCATGCTAAATTCGTATTCCAAGGAAATTCCCTATGATTGTCAACATGATAAAGGTCTTGTTCTGGCCTTTTGGGTATGACAACAGTAGCTGTCAAATTTATGGCAGATATGGTTTTCAAACCTCGGAGCAATTTCATGTCTCGGAGCAAAACTAAATGAACAACCTGCTTTCGGTGGTGACGATAAATAAAAATAATGCTGATGGCTTAATTCGTACAGTTGCATCTCTGCAAACATATCGCAACGATGAAAGGTTTGAATTCATTTTTATTGATGGACTGTCCAATGACAATAGTCTGGCAGTAGCCAAGGATTTTTACAAGGATTCAGAAATTATTTGTGAACCAGACAGTGGGATCTACAATGCCATGAATAAAGGTCTTAGAAAAGCCAAAGGCGATTACGTTATCTGGATAAACTCAGGCGATGAACTAGTTTCTGACCCATCTTTCGTTGGGCACCTGGCCGAAAGCAAGGCAGATATCCATGCCTTTGTAGTAGAAGAGTATGACCAACATGGAACATTTCGCAAGATTCTAACTCCTAGTATCGCTAAAATGCCTAACGGAATGATACAACATCAAGGTATGATTTTGCAAAGGCAAACTGCTCTAGCTATCGGCGCATACGATGAAAGCTTTAGAATAACATCTGATTTTGACCTATTATTAAGGATATATCTTCTGAATGGCATTATTAAATGCCATTCAGAAACATCAGTCTCTCGATTCTATCTCGGCGGTATAAGCTCCAATTTCCGACCTGTTCTGGTTGAAAGAATTAATATTCTTAGGAAGAACAGACAGTTATCCCTATGGAAATATTATTATCAGCTTTTGCGGGCCCAGTTTGACCGTAACAACTGAGCCTGATTACTGCCGAGCCAGGATCTCCCGCATCTTCTCTTCCTGGTCCGCGATCGGCGTGCCGGTGACATCCACCAGCGCCCGTTTGATCTTGCCGCCATAGGCGAACGGCGGCTTGTAATCAGGCAGGGCCGGGGAACCCGGATCGGATCCCACCGCCACCCCGGCCGCCAGGCCGAGGCTGAGGGGGATGGTCACCGGCAGGTTGCCCTCACCCACCGGCTGGCCGTCGACAAACAACACCACCCTGGCCGGGGTGCCCTTGCCGTTGGCCAAATCGGCGGGGCCGGTGGGGGTGAACTCGAAACTGACGATGTGGTGACCGGCTGGAATCGGCCCGCTGGAGTGCACCCGGAAGAATTGCTCGGCCACATAGTTGTAGCCATAGGAGAGCAAGCCGTTCTGCACGAAAAATGCAAAGCCGCCATCGTTGCCGCCCATGCTGAACAACACCCCCTCGGCGCCGGCTGCGGGCACGTCAATCTCCACCGAGATCGAGTGGGGCCGGTTGAGAATCCGCGGGGCCGCATTCAACGGCACCATCTGGGTGCCTGGGTAATAGATATAACGCTGCCTGTCGGCGGCAATCTGGGGGCGCTCCACTGCAAAACGCTGGGTGCCACGGCTGTCGATTGGCAACACCTTGTATTTGCCCGCCTCCACATACCACATGCCGATCATGGCGATCAGGCGGTCCCGCTCCGCCTCAGCCAGGTTGGTGGTTTCGGCGAAGTCGGTATTGAGGTTGTATAACTCCCAGCCGTGGGCATCAAGCTGAATAAGCTGGTCATAGCTGATCGGATCACCGAAGCGGCGGCCCGATTCGGCAAACGAGGTGCCCGGCCAGGGACATACGGCCCGCCAGCCATCGTGATACAGCGAGCGGTGGCCGAACATCTCGAAGTATTGGGTGAGATGCAGGCTGGGTGCCGCCGGATTGGCGAAGCAGGAGTCGAGGGAGAAGCCCTCGATTGGGCTCTGACTGACACCGCGAATGGCAGTGGGAGGCTCGATGCCGAGGGCCGCCAACACCGTGGGCACCATATCAATTGCATGGCAGTACTGGGAGCGCACCTCACCGCGGGCGGCGATGCCCTGGGGCCAGCTCAGAATGAAGGGATCGCTGGTGCCACCCCGATAGGTTTCGCGCTTCCAGCGGCGGAAAGGGGTGTTGCCGGCGTGGGTCCAGCCCCAAGGGTAGTGGTTGAAGTATTTCGGTCCGCCGATGTCATCGATGGCGGCCAGGTTTTGCTCCAGGTTTTCGGGCACGTTGTTGAAGAACTTGCCCTCATTCACCGAACCAGTAGGCCCCCCCTCGGAACTGGCGCCGTTGTCGGAGATCACCATGATTAAAGTATTGTCGTATTCTCCAATTTCCTTCAAGAAGTTAATCAGTTCGCCGATGTAGTGGTCGGTGTGCTCCAGGAAGCCGGCGAATACCTCCATCATGCGGGCATAGAGGCGTTTCTCTTCGGCGGAAAGGCCATTCCAGTCGGGCACATCGGGGTCGTGGCGGGAGAGCACCGTGCCCTCCGGGATGATGCCCAGCTCCTTTTGGCGCGAAAAAGTGAATTCTCGATAGACATCCCAGCCGCCATCAAACTTGCCCTTATATTTATCTGCCCATTCCTTGGGCACGTGGTGAGGCGCATGCATGGCGCCGGTGCAGAAGTACATGAAGAAGGGCTTGTTTGGTGCCACTTGCTTCGAATCGGCGATCATCGCCCTGGCCTTGGCCACCAGATCGGGGGTGAGGTGGTATCCCTCCTCCGGGGTGGCGGGGGGTTCCACCTGGGAGTTGTCCTGCACCAGTTCGGGGTAGTACTGGTGCGTATCACCGCCCAGGAAGCCGTAAAATCGTTCAAAACCCCGGCCCAGAGGCCAGCGGTCGTAGGGGCCAGCGGCGGAGGTTTGTTCGGCGGGGGTCAGGTGCCACTTGCCGATGGCATAGGTGTTGTAGCCGTGCTGCAGCAGGATTTCGGAGAGAAAACCGTTCTCGAAGGGGATGATGCCATTGGAGCCGGGGAAGCCCATCGACCCCTCGGTGATGCAGGCCAGACCGTTGGAGTGGTGGTTGCGGCCCGTGAGCATGCAGGAGCGCGACGGCGAGCAGAGCGCCGTGGTGTGCATGTTGTTGAAGCGCAGACCATCGGCCGCCAGAGCATCAAGGTTGGGGGTGGCGATGGGGCTGCCGTAGCACCCCAGCTGGCCAAAACCGGTGTCGTCGAGAACGATGTAGAGCACGTTGGGCGCCCCCTCCCTGGCCCGGTTCGGCATCGGCCAGGCGGGGGTGGAGACGTCGGCGGTGCGGCCGATCACCCCAGGGAAGGATTGGCCTGGGCGGTATTCGTTGAGGGGCATGGGAGGGGGGGATGGGGCCCAGATACGGGCCGGCCCTAGTTGAGGGGGTTAATCCTAAATGCTAGTTAAGGAGCAGCTCTTAACCCAGGCTTTGCGCTGGTTGCGTTTTTTTGCGCTAACGCCCCCTTTTCATACTGATTTCGCTTGGGGAGCTAGGTTTTGAATTAATCTGATTTACGTTGATGCTATCTGGGCCGTCTGCCTCCCAGAGTCCACAACCAAATCCCGGTACAACCAACCTGCCGTTTCTGAGGTTGCCTGGTGCGTCCCTCGCTCCCAAGCAGGTCGATGCCTTTGCGTGCCTTATAGGTCAATCTCTGCCCATGCGGGTTTTGGCATGGGACATGGGCCCCGAAAGCGAAGCTTTTTACAATAAATCTGGCGCCGTTCGCCTTGGTGATCTCAACATCCTCTCCACCTGGGGCTCATCCATTGATGGGCTTGTAGAGCAGAAATCCGAAGCCCAGTGGATTTTGCCCTATTTGGCCGGCACCAATAGCTTTACAATAGAAGGCAAAAGCTATATCTTTCGCCAATCATCTCTTTATATCCCAGCTCACCAGTTGCGCATGCATCTGCATTGCAGCCTTTGCTCGGGTGTGATCTTCAGCTTCAACCCCGATGGCTTGGTGCCAGTGGCCGCCGCCATCGCCGGCCCTGGGTTCGATGCCATCAGTTTCATGGCGGTATTGGAGCAGCCGGCAATTCTGGGGCGACGCAGCGATGAACGGCGCCAGCATCTGCATGAACTGCTAATGCAGACCCTGGCGCTGATCGATAACGCCATGCAAGCGCTGGGCGATGTCAACCAGATGATGCGACTGGATGATTTGATCAAACGGTTGATGGTAATGCTGTTGGTTCCCGATCTTTTTCAGATCGGATCGCCGCCCAGTCCTTCCCTAGCTCCTTCAGGCGGTTTCCCCCATCGGGATTTGGTTGATTGGGTCATGGCAAACCTCGACCAACCCATCAGCCTCACCGACATGGAGCAGCGCAGCTGCTACAGCCGCCGCTCGCTCCAGTACACCTTCAAGCAGCATTTTGGCTGTGGGCCGATGCAGTGGTTGCGGCAGCAACGCCTCGAGAAAGCGATGCGCCTGTTGCAGGAGTCCGGTGGGCAGCTAAGCCTCTCCCGGGTAGCCCAATCCTGCGGCTATATCTCACAGTCCTCTTTCAGCCGTGATTTCTTAAAACGTTTTGGCCAACGGCCCTCCAAGGTGCGGCGTCTAAACAAGAGCCTTTAGTTTCGCCAGAAATAAGCATTGGCCAGAAATAAGCATTGAGTCTTTAGACATTAAGGGAAAGCCCCTCAGTCAGCACCCCCCTCTGCCAGCACCGGATTGAATAGCGTGCCGATCGCCTCAATCGTGATCTCCACCTGATCGCCGGGCTTGAGCCAGCGGGGTGGATCGGCCGCCATGCCCACACCCTCGGGGGTGCCGGTGAGGATGACGGTGCCGGGCAGCAGGGTGGTACTGCCGCTGAGGAAGGCAATGATCTCGGCCACCGAGAAGATCATGTCGCTGGTGTGGCCGTCCTGCACCCGCTCGCCATTGAGCTGGGTGCTGATCGCCAAGGCGTTGGGACCGGGGAGCTCGGCGGGGCTCACCAGCACCGGGCCGAGCGGCGCGAAGGTGTCGAAGCTTTTGCCGCGGCACCACTGGCCGCCCCCAAGTTCGGGGCGCTTCTGCCAATCGCGAGCGCTGACATCATTGGCGCAGGTGTAGCCCAGCACCGCACCCAACGCCTCAGCCACCCCCACGTTTTTACAGCGGCGACCAATCACCACCGCCAGCTCGGCCTCGTAATCCACCTGGTGGCTGGCCAGGGCGGTGGGCAGCTCAATCGGGGCGCCTGGGTCCTGCACCGCACCCGGTGATTTCATGAACACCACCGGCCGCTGCGGGATGGCGGCACCGGTTTCGGCGGCATGGCGGCGGTAGTTGAGGCCGATGCAGATCAGGGCGCAGGGTTCCAGTGGTGCCAGCAGCCGAGCTACGGCGGCGGCCTCACCACTGGGGCGCTGGTGCTCAAAAAGGCTGCCCGCCAACCGCTCGCGGCTGCCATCGGGGTGCAACAGACCGTGGTGTACGGCACCCTTGGGGTCGGCGTAGCGGAAGATCGGCATTGAAGCGCGTGCACAAAAAAATACTTTCGGTGGGGGTTAGAGGGAGTAGCGGTGGGTGAGAGAGGGGGGCTGAGGACAGCACGCTTTACTGGAATCAGGGCATGTAACTTTGGGGGAAGGCTTAACCCATAGCCTTTGCAGTGAATAAACAATCAGGCGAAACGGCAAGTTGCTTGCAAAGCAACTTGCCGAAATCACTGCCTAATCGCAAAGCGATGTGAGCCAATATCAATTGCTCAAATACCAGCTTGTGAAAGCATCAACTGAAGAGCTTGAATCGCACTATCTTGGAGTCACACTCACAGGATGATTGGCTTAACCACTTGTGGCCAAATTAACCTAGTTTATAAAGACCAGGTTGTCGAAGCCCACGAAGCCCAGATCAATCACCAGCGACACCAGGTTGGTGAAGTCCGGCGGCGCGAAGGTCTGGGGGGCGGTGTTGTTGGCGGGGGTGGAGAAGGTGGCCTTGACGGTGGTGCCATCTCTCCGGGTACCGGTGAACACCGTTGCCTGGGCGCGTATGGTGGAATTGGCGTTGCACACCTGCAGAGATTTGAAGCTGAAGGTTTTGCCCTGGGCCGGGGTTACAGTCAGCTTGCTGGGACTGCCGTAGGTGGCAACGAAGTTGTTGATCATTGGGCTGGCCCAACGATTGCCGCAGTTATTGGTGAAGGTCAAGCCCGCCTCTGTATAAGGCGTAGCCACAGATGGACAACCAGCCGGGAAGTTTTGGCCAAAACCAACGCACGGGATGATCACGGGAGGGATAACACCTTCAACAAAACTAAGGTTGTCAAAAGCAACAAAGCCCAGGTCAATGACCAGAGACACCAGGTTGGTGAAGTCTGACGGCGCGAAGGTCTGGGGAGCAGAGTTATTGGCGGGGGTGGTGAAAGTGGCGCTGACAGTGGTGCCATCGCTTCGGGTACCTTTAAACACAGTGTTTTGTGGAGATATAGCCGAATTGATGTTACATACTTGCAGAGATTTGAATGTGAAGACCTTGCCCTGGGAGGGAGTCACGGTCAGTTTGCTTGGCAAGCCATAGGTGCCAACAAAATTATTAACGAATGGGCTTGCCCAACGATTACCTACGTTGTTATTAAAGGTTAATCCCGCCTCTGAATAGGGGGCGCTAATTGATGGGTTGGCGTGGAAATTTTGATTAAAAGTAACAGTTGCAACCACGGGTTCAACAATCCATTCATTACCTACACCCGTATTCCAGGTGGTTACTCCCTGGGTTGAATCAGGCCGATGCAGATAATCTCCCTTCCAAGACTTTAGTCTGATTTTGTTGCCATCAACCAACTCAATACTCCATTCGTTGCCTATACCCGTATTCCATGTCGTCACGCCCTGGGTTGAATCGGGCCGATGCAGGTAATCTCCCTTCCAGGACTTCAGCCTGATTTTGTTGCCATCAATCAACTCTACGGTCCATGCGTTGCCTATTCCCGTATTCCAGGTTGTCACCCCTTGGGGCGAGTCGGGCCTATTCAAATAATCTCCCTTCCAAGATTTCAAGCTGATTTTGGTAGATTGGCTCAAGATCAATGGCAGTGAAGAGTTCATGGCCTGAATCGTGGTCGTCATGATTGAGCTGATAAATGGGAATACGTGAGCAGATGGGCGAGTAGCCGTCCGTCGACATGTACCAGCCTGAGCCATAATTACTTCGCGACGATGCTTTTGCCTTACATAATTCTATCTACTTCCAGACATCCTCCTGTCATACGAATGACAGGCCCGCCGGGATCCTTGCTGAGCCGATCGGCAGCCCGGGGCCGTGCTCGGCGAAGGGCGAGCACACAACCAAGTTGACCCGGCTAGCGATTCCGGCCAAGACCGGGCGCAGTTCGGCGCCCAGGCTTGTCACCGCAGCGACTGGCCCCGCCGCCAGCCCAGCTCCAGCTCGGCCCGGAAGCGCTCTATCCCTCCGGAGGTGTCGCGCCGCTGGCTGAGCAGCTGATTATTGATCATCCGGTTATTGACCAGCCTGCCGATCTTCCAGGCCTTGAGAGCGACGGCCACTGCGAATACCAGCCAAGGCACCAGGAGCCAAATAGGTTGGTCCATCAGAGCGGCAGCGGCGACCTGCTTTTTCTACAACGTTTGCTCTGCTGGTGTTGGCGCAGCGTCCATTGGTTGCCCTTGATGGCCAGGCCGCAGTGCTCGCAGATCGTCACCGGGCTGCTCCTGCACCATTGCGCTGGCCTATCACCGACCAGCTCCCGTCGGCTGGGGTCGATGCCCCTGCCCTGCTGGTAGCGGGTCAGGGCCGGGGCCGTGGTGATGAAGCCAGTCTCGATGCAGCGAAACAGCAGGGACTGGCCCCGCAGGTTCTGGACGTTGTAGCTGGATACCGCCATCAGCGCAGGATCAGGTGGCTCCACCCATAGTGGCATCAAATCGGGGATGGCACCACGGGTGGGGTCGGCGACCTGGCGCAGGGCGAGCGAGGCTTGATTCTCAGCCTGATCACCGCCCGCACTTCGGCCAGCACAACACCGTGGTCAACAAACACGCCCCAGCTTCCGGGGCATGCCCCACCGCCAGACGGCCCTGATGAACCCCGAAGATCTGGACCACTCGGGCTTCACCCCCCACCAGCGCGCGACCGTGCAGGCTGGGAATAAGCTTAAAAAAATTTGAATCAATTTTTGCCGCCTGCAAACAGAGGCGGTAACCACTTGTGTGCTCCATGCCATGAGCCAAGCCGATGCCTCCGCCACCACCCGTGGTGATGCCGGAACCTGGAATGCTGCTGTTTTTTTCTTGGTTTTCGGGGGCCTGCTCAGCGCGTGGCCCCTGTTGGCCATGGGGGGCGCCGTTCGGCCCTTAGTTGAAGAGAATCGGTTGCGCGCGGACGGGGTGATCACCACCGCCGTCGTCATCAGGAGTCGAGAGCGATATGATGAAGATCTGCATGTAACGCACTTCCTCTCACTGGCGTACAAAGCGCCCTCCGGCCCTGGTCAGTCTGATCATTCCTTCCTCCGGGAGATTGAAGTCAGCCCCAAGTACTACAGGAGTACGCCGGACAGCTCTGCCGTACCCCTGCGCTATGTCCGCACCGATCCGGCCGTGTCCCGATTGGAGCATCATGTTGGGCTAGGCCGGCTCATTGGTGCCGGCATCGCCACAGCCTTTCTCGCGGTCCTTCTGGGTATCGGAGGTGTTTTCGTACTGTTGGGGCTCCAATGCTGTAGCGAACTGATCCAGTTGGCATGCTTCGGACGGAGCATCCCGGGTCGAGTGGTCAACCGTTGGATCAATTCTGTCTACGATGGTACTCACGGCTGCGTGGACCAGCACTACATTTCCTATGTCTTTCAGCCGCCCAACGGGCCCGCCCAGCTTGTCGAGAAGCAGGTCATCGCTGGGGTCTACAAAGGTTTGAGTCCGGGGTCCGAGGTGCTGGTGGAGTTTGTACCGCAGCGACCGAAGATTCATCGTCTGGTGCTTCGGTAGCGCTGATTACCGGAGTCAGCCCTGCGGCGCTCCAGAGTTAAATGGCTCCCTGACTCTCTGCCATGGCGTCCCCAGGGTCTACTAGGAGCCTGTCTCTGTAGTTCTGGCCCGGCCGTCGCGCCTAAGGTGTTTTGCGAGGCATCCGTTTTCCCCAGTGATGGGTGCTGCTGGTGGCGATCCTCACGTTCCACAGCGGCCGGAGGTTTCTGATGGGGCATTAGGAATGTAACTGGTTTTGAGTTGGCATCAGTGTCGAGCCAGGAACTACTATAAAATAATATTTAGCGGGCAAATAATGATAGATTAATCATAGTCATGGACTGTTTTATCTGGCGCACAACAGCCTAATCCACCCTATCACATGGGGATCCGCATAGCATGAATCAACTTTGCCCCTTTAGCCATTAGATCCATAATGGCGCAAGTTTTCTGGCGCCAGGAAAGCTTGCGAGCGCTGCGTCTTTGGCGTACAGCCGAGGGCCTCGGCGCAACTTAGGCTGATTTGCCTAAAATGCATTAGCTGCTCTGAAGAGCTCTCGCCTGGATTTCGAGATCTTGAAAAACACCATCTCTAACCAGACAGTTTCGTAAAGATTTATCAATAAATGGTTCGTCGTTTCTCCATCAAACTAATCTAAGATTATGTTTTACTATTACCTGTGAAATACACTACAGCAATTGCGTTGCTAATGATTTCATGTTTAGAGATGAAAGCTATGGCGCAAACTTCAACAGCTGAATGTATGGGTTATACCTTGGGCACATTAATTGGTGTTCTTATAAATCCCCGAGCTAACACGTCTGGCGCCATTCCTGCCCATTGCAGGGGTGAAGCGGATACGCAATATATGCGACAACCATCTTCATCTCAAAAGTATAATGGACAGGATGCCGATGTCTATATTAGGCAACAAGAACTTCGCAACAGAAGACTTCAGAGGGAAGCCGATAGTAACTTGGATTCAATTCGTGATAGCAATTGCCTTGCTTCATCTGAGGGATGCTAACGGATTCGCAGGGACTAGTATGACTTGTCGACTTCTTGCCACGCACATTAAATCTTTGGTTAAAATTCATCTAACAAGCAGTTAAACTTACGCTTCAATCTGATTCGTACAACAAGTTAAGAAAGTTGAGCAGGTTCAAACTTTACAAGCGTCGACAAGGGATTGACGGCGGTGTCTTAGTTGGTCTAGCTCTCTATATCTTATTAGGTGGCATAGCCAAGGCTTGATTGAGTGACTTTTGGAAATATGCCAACGGAGCCCCACCAACTCTCATAGGAACTGGACCACTGATGGGGGTCACGTCACCCAACCCGGCGCCATGGTCGTTTGAACACCCCCATGCAGGGCGGAGCGGTCACACCACCCAGATATCCTCCAGATCCAGCGTCAGCCCCTCCGCCAGCTCGCTGCCATCCAGTCGGTTGGCGTTCTCCAGCCGCTGCGCCATCCCCTGCTGGCCGGCCCGCCAGATTTCCACCGCCCGCTCCTGGGGCAGCAGCAGCCAGCCGAGACGGACGCCATTGGCCTGGTAGAGGTCCATCTTGCGGCGCAGGGCGGTGATGCCTCGGGGTCCTGTGTCGCTGGGGCTAACCAGCTCCACCACCAGATCGGGGCAGAGGGGCGGGAAGCGGCGGCGTTGTTCGGGGCTGAGGGCCTGCCAGCGATCTTCCAGCACTAGGGAGGCATCGGGGCTGAGCACGGAGCCATCCGGCAGGAGGAAGCCTGTGGAACTGTCAAAGATCCTCAAGCTGGGCTGACCGCGGGTGAGGGCCAGGCCCAGCTGGATGAGCAGACGACTATTGCGGCTGCCTGTCTCCCCTCCTGTTGGCGTCATGACAATCAATAGGCCATCAGCCGTCAGCTCCAGCACCGCCTGCGGATTGGCCTGGCAAACCTGCTCGAACTGCTCCGGCGTCAGCCGCAAATTCGAGGGCAGCAGCAGCGGTGCCGGCTCAAACCCCGGGGGCTGGGCGGTTGCGGCTGGGGGCGCCAGGGCCATGGGCTGGGCCGAAGATGGGGTCCAACCTTAATGGCGGCGGTGGTTCAAGAGCCATGGCGGAATCCCTGAGCGTTGTGAACATGAACCCATGGGATGGTGCCCGCAACCCGGCTTTGGGCTGGTTGCGGCAGCCCTAAGCTGCTGCCCACCTCACCGGTCGGCTGGCTTGATGGCGCGTCTGCCTTGGAGATCGGGGCCCCAAGGCAAGGAGGATGGCCATGGCCATCCGTAAGTCAGAGCTGTATTCCAGCCTTTGGGCCAGCTGCGATGAGCTGCGGGGCGGGATGGATGCCAGCCAGTACAAGGATTATGTGCTGGTGTTGCTGTTCATCAAATACATCAGCGACAAATATGCCGGCCAGCCCTATGCGCCGCTGGTGATTCCTGCGGGGTCGAGTTTTGCCGACATGGTGGCCCTCAAGGGCAAGGCGGAGATTGGCGATCAGATCAACAAAGCCATCATCGCCCCGCTGGTGGCGGCCAATCAGCAGCTGAGCCCCAGCGACTTTCCCGACTTCAACGACCAGGCCAAGTTGGGCAGCGGCAAGGAGCTGGTGGACCGGCTCACCAGCCTGATCGCCATCTTTGAGAAGCCCGCCCTCAACTTCGCCCGCAACCGGGCCGATGACGACGACATTCTGGGCGATGCCTACGAATATCTGATGCGCCACTTCGCCATCGACAGTGGCAAGAGCAAGGGCCAATTCCTCACTCCGGCGGAGGTGAGCCGCGTCAAGGCCCAGGTGTTGCAGATCGAGAAGGAGGACACCTCAGCGGCCACAACGGTGTGTGATCCCTTTTGCGGCTCGGGTTCCCTGCTGCTGAAGGTTGCGGCCCAGGCCCGTACGCCGGTGACGCTTTACGGCCAGGAGAAGGATGCGGCCACCAGCGGTCTGGCGCGGATGAACATGATCCTGCACGGCAACGCCACCGCCACGATCTGGCAGGGCAACACGCTCACCGATCCGCAAGCCAAGGAGGGCGAACAGCTCAAGCAATTTGATTTTGTGGCGGCCAATCCACCCTTTTCCGATAAGCGCTGGAGCACAGGCCTGGATCCAGCCCTGGATCCCTTTGGCCGCTTTGAGGGCTTTGGCATTCCGCCCCACAAGCAGGGCGATTACGCCTATCTGCTGCACATCGTGCGCATCCTCAAGCGCACGGGGCGGGGCAGTTGCATCCTTCCCCACGGGGTGCTGTTTCGCGGCAATGCCGAGGCCGAGATCCGCAAAAACCTGCTGCAGCGGGGCCTGATCCAGGGGATCATCGGCCTGCCGGCCAATCTCTTCTATGGCACGGGCATCCCGGCCTGCATCGTGGTGATCGACAAGCGCGATGCCGCCACCCGGGAGGGGGTGTTTCTGGTGGATGCCAGCAAGGGCTTCCTCAAAGATGGCCCCAAAAACCGCCTGCGGGAGCGGGACATCCACCGCATCGTCGATGTGTTCACCCGCCGGCTGGAGCTGCCCGGCTATTCCCGGCTGGTGCCGCTCGAGGAGATCGCCCGCAACGACTACAATCTCAACCTGCCCCGCTACATCGACAGCAGCGACCCGGAAGACCTTCAAGACATTGAGGCCCACCTGCGCGGCGGCATCCCCGTACGCGATATCGACGCCCTGGAGCCCTACTGGCAAGTGTGCCCAGCCCTGCGGCAGGCCCTGTTCCGCTCGGTGCGTGCCGGCTATCTGGAGCTGGCGGTGACGCCGGCTGACCTGAAGGCCACGGTGCTGGCCCATCCCCAGTTCGCCGGCTTCCTCGCCGGAATGGCGGCCCATTTCCAGGCCTGGCGCGAGGCCGCCGCCCAGAGCCTCAAGGCATTGGAGCAAGGCTGCCACCCCAAGCAGGTGATCCAACAGCTGAGCGAGGGGTTGCTGGAGCACTACCGGGGCCAGCCCCTGATCGATGCCTACGCCGTCTACCAGTTGCTGCTGGACCAGTGGGCCGACACGCTGCAAGACGACGTCTATGCGATCAGCGCCGAAGGCTGGCGCGCCGACACCTACCGGCTACAGGAAACCACCAAGGCCGGCAAGCTGAAAGACCGGGGCTGGAGCTGCGATCTGGTGCCCAAGGAGCTGGTGGTGCGCCGCTTTTTTAGCGATGACCTGGAGCTGATCGAAGAGCTGACCGCCGAGCTGGAGGAGGCGAGCAGCCGCCTGGCGGAGCTGGAGGAGGAGCACGGCGGCGAGGAGGGCCTGTATGCGGAGCTGGAGAAGCTGAACAAGGCGGCGGTAGCGGCCCGGATCAAGGAGATCCGCAAGGATCCGGATGCCGCCGATGAGCTGGTGGCCTTGAGAGAGTGGCTATTGATGACGGAGTCCGAGGTCAGCACCAAGCGCGCCCTGCGCAGCGCCGAGGCGGCCCTGGACGACCAGGCCTATGGCCGCTACGACAGCCTCACAG
Source organism: Cyanobium sp. (assembly GCA_044341355.1). Classification (GTDB taxonomy): domain Bacteria; phylum Cyanobacteriota; class Cyanobacteriia; order PCC-6307; family Cyanobiaceae; genus Cyanobium. The sequence goes on from JBIIRU010000001.1 coordinate 24,437, forward strand.
AGGCGGAGGTGCGGGAGCTGGTGGTGGAGGACAAATGGCTGGCCACCCTGGAGCAGGCCATCGCCGCTGAGGTGGAGCGGGTCAGCCAGGGATTGACGGCCCGGCTCAAGGTGCTGGGCGAGCGCTATGGCGAGGCGCTGCCGGTGATCACGGAGCGGGTGGAGGAGCTGGAAAAGCGGGTGGCGGGGCACCTGGAGCGGATGGGGTTCGCATGGAACTGAAGCCGGGGTATAAGCAGACGGAGGTGGGCGTGATCCCGGAGGATTGGGAAGTACAACCCCTACAGAATCTGTCAATCAAAATCATGGTCGGTATTGCAAGTGCTGCAACCCACGCCTACCGCACTTCAGGTGTTCCGATGTTTCGAAATCAGAACATCAAGGAAGGCAGGTTAGACGATTCAGACCTGCGGTTTCTTGATCCTGCATTCGACGAAGTGTACCAAGGAAAGCGCCTCTGCGGAGGTGATTTATTGATTGCCAGAACTGGATACCCCGGAACTACTGCAGTTGTCCCTCCTGAATACACTGGTGCACAATCCTTCACATCGCTCATCACACGGCCAAACACCAGCAGAATCAGCCCAAATTACCTTTGCCTATATATCAACTCGCCCGCTGGCAGGGAGTTCTTTGAGCAAAGTCAGATTGGCGGGGCACAAAAAAACGTCAACGCAAATTCACTTAAGAGAATGCCTGTCGCCTTCCCTAGGTCGAAAGATGAACAGGCATCAATCGCACACGCAGCTGCAGAGATAGAAGCTTTTATCTCCTCGCTTGAGTCTCTGATCTCTAAGAAACGGGCCATCAAACAAGCCGCCATGCAGGAGCTGCTCACCGGCAAGCGGCGGCTGCCGGGGTTTGAGGGGGAGTGGGTGGTGAAGAGGCTGGGAGACATCACATCAATCGATCCCGAGAGCCTTGGTAATAACACTCATCCCAATTACTGTTTTAACTATATTTCGCTGGAGGATGTCTATCAAGGTTCTCTTCTTGGCTGGTCTGAGCAAGAATATGTATCCGCACCATCGCGTGCCCGCCGCAAACTTCGACCCAATGATGTGTTGATTTCAACTGTACGTCCAAATCTCAAGTCGCATTTACTATTTGACCAGGAAGGTGGTGAATGGATCTGCTCTACCGGCTTTGCCTTATTGCGCTGCAACAAGGACACGATAGAACCCGCCTTTGTTTACTTTCATCTTTTTGGCGATTCCATAAGCAAGCAAATCGAAGCTCTGCTGACAGGGTCAAACTATCCAGCAATCAATAGTCGAGATGTTCGCAATCTAGAGATTCCGGTTCCAGCGCTCCTAGAACAAAAGGAAATAGTCCGTATTCTTAAGTCGATGGAGGACGAACTGATTTCACTAGCACAACAATTTGAGAAAGCAAGTTCGCTTAAACAGGGAATGATGCAACAACTCCTCACCGGCAAGATCCGCCTGCGATGAAAGAATCAATCCGATTTACGGCAATCTCATCTGCAGCTCGCGTCAGTCAGCTGCACACTTTGGTGCCTACAATCCTTGAATCGGCTAACCTGCCAGCACAAGCATCCCCCCTTCACCACCACACCCCCGAAGCCAGATCATGCTGATCCGCGAGCTTCACATCCAAAACTTTCGTCGCTTCGAAGACCTGAAGGTGTCGTTTGAGGACGATCTGACTGTGCTAGTGGCACGTAATGGCCAAGGTAAAAGCAGCATCCTGGATGCGATCACGGTGCTGCTGGGACCGTTTGTTGGGGCATTTGATCTGGGGCGTTCCAAGCGATTCGCCCCGGCTGATGCACGACAAGAGCTGTACCAAGATACCAAAACATTCAGGCTGAGCGCCCATTGGCCGATTCGTGTCGAGGGGACGGTGGCTTTCCCACTCACAGATTCCAACGAGCTAAGCAACAATCTCGAAGATCACCAGATCGCCAGGCAACTCTCAAGTTATAAAGGATCAACAACCGTGGGCGAAGCCGCCTGCCTGAGACGCTACGGCCAGGTCCTGCAGGACAACATCAATCGCGTTGCAGACAACATCTTGCCGGTTCTTGTCTACTATGGCAACGGACGCCTCTGGAAAACAAATAAGAATCTGAGCCGCAAGAAGATTCTCAGCGAGAATCGTTCAATTGGCTACGAAGACTGCTTCTCGTCCAGCTCGAACTATCTGCAAGTCCAACAATGGATAGCCAAAGCCACATTGCTAAAGCTGCAGCAAGACGATCCATTGCTTGTGCCCCATAGCGTCATGATGGCCTCACTCTTGGAGGCGATCCAGCAGGCTGTTGATTCCGTCCTTAAGGACGAAGGATGGTCAAGTTTCGGCTACTACCTGGGTATGGAAGAATTGGCTATGTTTCACAACGAGCTCGGCCTTCTCCCCGTCAGCCAATTAAGCGATGGCATCCGCGGCGTGGTGGCCTTGGTTGCCGATTTGGCCTTTCGTTGTGTGCGCTTGAATGGTTTCTATGGACAGTTTGCGCCTGAGGAAAGCAACGGCATTGTCCTCATCGATGAGATTGAGCAGCATCTCCACCCCGGCTGGCAACAGCGCATCCTGCCGGCGCTGCGCGAGGCCTTCCCCAAGATTCAGTTCATTGTCACCACCCATAGCCCAGAGGTGCTGAGCACGGTGGATTCACAGCAGATTCGGATTCTGCAGGATGGGAAATGCTTTGCAGCGCCACCCGGTGCGTTAGGTGCCGAGAGTCACCGTCTCCTGCATGACGTTTTGGGTCTAAAGGATCCGCGTCCACCGATCCCAGCGGTTGCTGAACTCAAAGAATATCTCGCTCTGGTTGATCACGAGCAGTGGGATGGCAACCGTGCCAAGGAATTGAGGACTATTCTCGATGCGCGCTACCAAGGATATGAGCCAAAGTTGCTTGAAGCTGATCTCCATATTGAAAACCGGATATGGGAGAAAGGGATGTCATGAAGCGAGTTGCAAAGTCGGCTGAGCCTAACGAGTTGATAGTTTTTCGCAAGGCACAACCCTCGTGCGACTGGGAAGGCATGCGTAACGATGCATTGAACGGTGGCATGCAGGCTTATGACGCGATCGTGTCTGTACTGGAAGCTGATCAGGGGGGAATCTGCGCCTACTGTGAAATTAAGATCAGCCGAACCACCAATACCACTCGTGTCGAGCATTTTGTTCCAAAGGCGCTGCCAGACCTCAACATGAACTGGTCGCTTAATTGGGATAATCTGCTGGCAACATGCCCAGGCGGCAGTCAGAAAAGAAACAATCCTCACTATTTCCTTGAGCCCCCTATCGAAAATCTGAGTTGCGATGCTCACAAACAACGCGCACTGGGCACAATTAACTGCCATGGCCTGCTTCTTAATCCTCTCTATCTTCCGGCACAGCCGCTTCTGATGCGTCTTGAGCACAGCACCGGATATTGGCATGTTCATGAAACGAATGTGAATGCCATCAGCTGGCCTAGCAATACATACACAACCGTGGGAGCACTGGTTGAAGAAAGTATTCGAGTCCTTAATTTAAACTGCACACGCCTTGCTCGTGCCCGTCTGTCCATTCTTCATCAACTAGAGCGCGAAATACAACAAGCACATAAAGCAGGATTAGACACGTCCGTTTTCATGGTCAACCTCTGCAGGCGCTATCTTGGTCCGCATTATCGCGAATTCTTTTCAGTGTATCGATTTCGTCTTGGTGATTTTGCAGAAGAGTATCTAAAGAGCAACGGGTTCAATGGCTGATTCATGAAGATCTCTACCATCCTCGACCACATCGACAAAGGCCGCATAGCCCTGCTTGAGTACGAACAGAGCGACGACAGGAAGATATGACCTCCCTGGAAACCCCAATCTGCCGCATAATCGCAGGCCCCAACGGTGCTGGTAAAACCACCTTTGCCCTCACCTACTTGCGCCGATTTCCCGATGCCCAGACCTTCGTCAACGCTGATCTGATCGCCGCAGAACTCTCGTCCCTTGCTCCGCAGAGTCAATTGCAGGCCGCCAGTCGCCTGATGCTTGCTGAGATAAAGAGCTACATTCTGGCCAAGCGGAGCTTTCCCAGTAACATTAGGTTTCTGCTTGATGCCTACGCCGCTGGGGTGGAGAATGCGTGATCTATGCCAACTGCTGAAGCTGGCCAGATGAGCACGGCCCTCCCCCCCGATGTTCAAAACGTGCTTGATGCCCTCCAGCAGGCCGTCACCGCCGAACTCGACCGCAAGGCCCGCCTCGGCCACTACGTGGTGATCTGGCAGGACGGCCAGGCTGTTTTGCAAGGCCCCGATGCCCCGCCCGCCTCTGCGACTGCGGCTGCAGCTGCCAATCCAAACGGCCCAGCTGGGCCGCAACCATGAGCGGTCTCGGCTTTGAGCGGGCCACCCAGAACCGGGTGGTAAAACTCTTCACCGCAAAGCTGGGCTATCGCTTTGGGGGCGACCGCTCCAAATGGGCTGAAAACAGCTTTGTCGATTCAGCCATCCTCTCGGAGCACTTGCAAACCAAGGGCTACAGCGCAGCGGAGATCAGCGGTGCCCTTTTCCAACTGAGAAAGGCCGCAGATGCCAGCCAGGGCGGTCTCTACGAAGCCAACAAGCGGGTCTACAGCCTCCTGCGCTATGGCGTGCAGGTCAAGACCGCCGTGGATCAGCCCACCACCACCGTCAACATGATCGATTGGGCCAACCCCGAGGCCAATGACTTCACCATCGCCGAGGAAGTCACCCTGCGCGGCCCCCTGGAGCGGCGGCCCGATCTGGTGCTCTATGTCAATGGCCTGGCGATTGGCGTGCTGGAACTCAAGCGCAGCCGCGTCTCCATCGGTGAGAGCATCCGCCAGAACTGCTCTAACCAAAAGGCTGAATTCAATGGCTGGTTTTTCGCCACCGTGCAATTTGTGCTGGCGGGCAATGATTCCGAAGGCCTGCGCTATGGCACCACTGGCACGCCTGCCAAATACTTCCTCACCTGGAAGGAAGGCGCTCCAGATTCCAGCCTCAACCGGCTGGACCAGGATCTGCTCAAGTTCTGCCGCAAAGATCGGCTGATTGAGTTGATGCGGGATTTTGTGCTCTTTGATGCGGGCACCAAAAAGCTGCCCCGGGTGCATCAATATTTCGGCATCAAAGCCGCCCAGGCCTTCATGCGCCGCCGCGAGGGCGGCATCATCTGGCACACCCAGGGCAGCGGTAAAAGCATCGTCATGGTGCTGCTCGCCCGCTGGATCCTGACCACCAACCCCAACGCCCGGGTGGTGATCATCACCGATCGCGATGAGCTGGACCAACAGATCGAGGCTGTTTTCGGCGGCGCCGACGAGCGGGTCCACCGCAGCAGCAGCGGCGCCGACCTGCTGAGTGTGCTCAGCCAGCCCAGCCCCCGGTTGATCTGCTCCCTGGTGCACAAGTTTGGCGTGCGGGGTGTGGAGGATTTTGAGGCCCACATCGCCAAACTCCACGACGAGCCCTGCCACACCTACGGCGAGCTGTTCGTGTTCGTCGATGAATGCCACCGCACCCAAAGCGGCAGGCTGCACCGCCTGATGAAGGCCATCCTGCGCGAGGCGATCTTCTATGGCTTCACGGGCACGCCACTGCTCACCAAAGACCGGGCCACAACGCTGGAAGTCTTTGGTCGCTACATCCATGTCTATAAATACAGCGATGCCGTCGCCGATGAGGTGGTGCTTGATCTGGTCTATGAGGCCAGGGACATCGATCAGCGCATCAGCTCGCAAGCGAAGGTGGACCAATGGTTTGAAGCCAAAACCGCTGATCTGAACCCCTGGCAAGTGCGAGAACTCAAGCGCTACTGGGGCACGATGCAGGCCGTGCTCAGCTCCAAATCACGCATCAACCGGATTGTGATGGATATAATTTATGACCTCTCCACCCAATACGATCTTGCCAGTGAGCGAGCCACCGCCATGCTGGTGGCCTCCAGCATCTATGAGGCCTGCCGCTATTTCGAGCTGTTCAATCAAACAGAACTCAAGGGACGTTGCGCTGTCATCACCTCCTACGACCCCAAGGCCCGAGATATCACCAAAGAGGAAATCGGCGCCAACACCGAAACCGACAAACAATTCATCTACAACACCTACACCAAACTCCTGGAAACAGTCCAGCCCAGACCCGGACAATCACGCACCGAGGCCTACGAAGCAGAGGCAAAGCGGTTGTTTGTCAAAGAACCCGCCCGCATGAAGCTCCTGATCGTGGTCGACAAGCTGCTGACCGGCTTTGACGCCCCCACCTGCCGCGTCTTGTACATCGACAAGAGCATGCAAGACCATGGCCTGTTTCAAGCCATCTGCCGCACCAACCGCCTCGATGGCGAGGACAAGAAATATGGCCGGATTGTCGATTACAAGGACCTGTTCAAGAAGGTGCAAAACGCCATCGCGGTCTACAGCGATGAAGACCTCGACCACACCGCAGACGGACCTGATCCCAACGTGGTGCTGCAGGACCGCCTCAAAAAAGCCAAGCAGCGCTTGGATCTGGCCCTGGAGCAGGAGCATCTGCTGGCGGAATCCGTCCCACCACCCCAGGAGGAGACGGAGATCTTGCGTCATTTTGTTGGCGCCAGTGATCAGCCCGCTGTCCAGCGGGAGAAAGAGCCGTTGCGGGTGGCCTACTACAAAACTGTGGCCGAACTGATGCGGGCCTACGCCGCCATTGCCAACGAGCTCAGCCAGGCGGGTTATTCCGCCAAGGAAGTACAGGCATTGATTGAGCAGCGCGACCGGGCCCTGGATTGGCGGCAACTGATCCGCTTGGCGGCCAGCGAAAACCTCGACCTGAAGGACTATGAGGCCGACATGCGTTTTCTGATTGATGCCTACATCGTGGCGGAGGAATCCCGCAAGATTTCCGCCTTTGATGATCTGCCCCTGCTGCAATTGATTGAAAAGCTGGGGATCCAGGCAGCCATCGAGCAGAGCCTGGGCAAAGGCGCCAACAACAAGGAGGCGGTAGCGGAAACAATTGAAAACAATGTGGGCCGCACCATCAGAAATGAAAATGCCAACGATCCCGCCTTCTATGACCGGATGTCGCAGGTGTTGGAGGAGATCATCCGCTTGCGTAAGCAAAATGCCATCACCTATGAGCAGTATCTGCAACGGGTTGCCGAACTCGCCCGGCGCCTCATCGCCAAAACCGACGACACCACCCCCAAGGAACTAAACACCGACGGCAAACGGGCCCTTTGCAGCAACCTCAATGGGGATCTGCAGCGGGCCCTGCGCGTGGATGGGGCCGTGCGACGGGCCCGGCCCGATGGCTGGCGCGGCGTGCAGGCCAAGGAGAACCTGATCAAAGCGGCGCTCTTTGACGAGCTGCGTGACCACGCTGAAGTGGAACGCATCTTTGCTGTCGTTTTCGCCCAGTCCGAATACTGATGGCCCAGTCCGAACACTGATGGCCCAGACCGCATATTGATGGCCCAGCCCTTCCCCAGCCACCAGCTGCTGATCGGCTCTTTGGCGGTGGAAGTCACCGTCAAACCGATCAAACATCTCCACCTTGTGGTGCTGCCGCCCCACGGCGCCGTGCGCATCTCAGCGCCGGAGCGCATGAGCGAGGCCCAGGTGCGGGCCTTCACGATCGGCAAGCTCGGCTGGATCCGGCGCCAGCAATCCCGCTACGAGCACCAGATGCGTGAAAGCCCCCGGCAGGTGATCGAGCGCGAGAGCCTTTACGTCTGGGGCCAACGGCTGTTGCTGCACATCCAGGACGTCGACGCCCCGCCAAGGATTGAGTTGCACCCCAAAGAAATGCGGCTTTTCATCCGGCCTGGCAGCACCAGCGCCAAACGGCAAAGCCTGTTGGCTGCCTGGTATCGCCAGCAACTACGCACCGCTGCCGCTCCGGTGATCCACAAGTGGGAAGAGGCCTTGGGGGTGGAGATGAATCGGCTGTTTGTGCAGTTCATGCTCCGCCAATGGGGCAGCTGCAACCCCATCACGGGCAACATCCGTCTCAACACCCAACTCGCCCAAAAGCCCAAAGCCTGCCTTGATTACGTGCTTCTGCACGAGCTTTGCCACCTGCGCGTGCCGCGCCATGGCGAAGCGTTTGTGGCCTTGCTCAACCAGCACATGGCGGATTGGCAGGAGCGCAAGCAACTTCTCAACCGGCTGCCCATCGTTCCAACTGGTTGATCCGCCAGCAGGGTCTTTGAGGGATCGAGGCAGGCAACAATCACCCCAACGCGCAAGCAGGCAACCAAAGCGAAACACCATTTACCAGCAAAGCCATCTATAATTTCTTGCAAGCGGCACAACAAACATGCCGCTTAATTCTCAATCTCTATCACGTGCCTGCCAAATTTGCTCCTTTGAAGCACAGGTCTCTGTGAATCAACGGCCAGCCCCCGCAGCTACAAGCCCATAGCTTCCCCCCATTCAGCCCAATGGTCCACCGCGTACCCTCCCTCAGTCGCCGCTGGGCCCGTCTGATTGCCTACGCCTCGGCGCTGCTCCTGGCGGGTTCCCTGCAGCCGGCCCAGGCGGCAACATTGCTGTCTTTCCTCAGCAGCCCCTACAGCTGGGTGGGTGGCGGAGAAACGATCTCCGCAGGGCCAGCCAACGGCTTCGAAATCGGTGTCCAGGGAGATCCTTTCACAATGCTTGACTTCAGGGTCATCGAGCCCTGGACGCCTGACGGATGGAGATGGTGGTACCTCAGACTCGCAGCTCCCGAGGGTGCCAGTCTTTCCGTGGGCTCCTACGCCAACGCAACCCGGTGGCCCTTTCAGGATACAACGGCTCCAGGCCTTGACTTCAGTGGCAACGGTCGAGGCAACAACAGATTAACGGGGTCATTCAATATTTTGGAGTCCAACGTTGCTGACGACGGCACCTTATCCTTCGCCGTCGACTTTTTACAATACGACGAAGAAAGTACCAATGCCTGGATCAAAGGAGCGATCCGATACAACTCAGAAGTACCAATCAACTTGACTCCCGAGCCCATTGTCGTAGATCCTCCGATCGATATGGGTTACAACCCCGATCCCTATCCATATCTGCCCATCATTGACCCGGTCATCGAAGACCCAGGGATCGGGGAACCATGGCCAGATGGAAGCAGTATTGATCCACCAATTTCAATTCTCCCATATCCAAACGACGACCAAGATTTTCCTGTTTATTGGTATTTTGGCAGTTCGGGCTCCTCAATGGTCGACGTAGCCCCTCTACCCCCAATCACTTTTGAAACCATGGGTTCCGACCCTATCTCCGCCCCCGGGCCCCTTCCCATCGCTGGCGCCCTTGCGGGCTGGCATAGCGCCCGCCGCTTGCGGCGCCGCTGCCGGGAGAGCAGCCAAAAGGTTGCCAAGCCTTAGATCCCCGAGAGCGGTCGCAGCTAACGTTTAGCCCCAGGATGGGACCATGGCGCCTGGGAGCCCACCCCTGCCATGACGGCCGACCTGGCCCGCGAAATCCTGCAACGCTGCGGCGAGCACCTGCTGATGGTGGCCTTGGCTGTGGCCATCGCCCTGCTGATCGCCCTGCCCCTGGGGGTGCTGATGCAGGGGCTCCCCCGGCTGGCCCAGCTCGTGCTGGGGCTCGCCAACGCCGTGCAGACCATCCCCAGCCTGGCGATTTTTGGTCTGCTGCTCACGGTGCCGGTGTTGGGCGGCATCGGCCCCACCCCAGCGGTGCTTGCCCTTGTCCTCTATGCCCTGCTGCCCCTACTGCGGGGCCTGGTCACCGGCCTGAACCAGGTGCCGTCGGGGCTCAAGGAGGCGGGCCGGGCCCTGGGCCTCAGCCGCGGCCAGGTGTTGCGCCATGTGGAATTCCCCCTGGCGCTGCCCAGCCTGATGGCGGGCCTGCGGGTGGCCACGGTGATCTCGGTTGGGGTGGCCACGATCGGCGCGGCCATTGGCGCCGGTGGGCTGGGGGTGTTCATCTTCCGGGGTATCGCCACGGTGAATAACAGCTTGCTGCTGGCCGGCGCCCTGCCGGCGGCGGCGATCGCCCTGGTGGCCGATGGCGCCCTCGGCGCCTTAGAAAACCGCCTCTCCCGGCGTGTCGGCAAGGGCGGCAGCCAAAGCGGCAGCCGAGGCGGCCGGCGGCCGGCCTGGCGGCGGCGGCGCTGGCCTCAGGTGCTGGCGGGGGCCCTGCTCGTGGCGACCCTGCTGGCCATCCCGGTCGCCTGGCGCTGGCTGGCCCCCGCAGGCGGCAACCCCGCAGGCGGCAAACCCGCCAGCGGCGAAATAGTGGTGGTGGGCGCCAAGGGCTACACCGAGCAGCTGCTGCTGGGGGAGCTCCTGGCCCAGGAGATTGAGGCGAACACTTCCCTGCGGGTGAAACGGGAATTCAGCCTGGGCAGTACCTTTTTGCTCCATGAAGCCGTGCGTCAGGGGCGCATCGACGGCTACGTGGAGTACACGGGCACGGCCTGGACGGCGATCCTGCGCCAGCCGCCCTTGCCGCCCGAGCGGCGGGCGGCGGTGTGGCAGCGGGCGCGTCAGCTCTACGACGAACGTTATCGCCTGCGCATGTTCCCCTCCCTGGGGTTCGAAAACAGCTTCGCGATCCTCATCCGCCAGGCCGATGGCCAGCGGCTGGGCCTGCGCACGATCAGCGATGCGGTGCTACATGCCCGCCAATGGCGCGCGGCCTTTGGCTACGAATTTCTCAACCGCGCGGATGGCTTCCCGGGCCTGGCGGAGCTCTACGGATTGCGCTTCGCCGCCCCGCCCAGCGCCATGGATCTGGGCCTCACCTACCGGGCCCTGGCGGACGGGCGGGTGGATCTGATCGCAGGCGACAGCACCAATGGGCTGATTTCCGCCTTAAAGCTGCAAAAGTTGGACGACGATCGCGCCTATTTTCCCCCCTACGACGCCGTGCCGGTGTTCAACGCGGCCAGCCTGCGGCGCCACCCGGAGCTGGTGCCGGTGCTGGAGCGATTGAGCGGGCGCTTGTCGGCCGCCACCATGCAAAAGCTCAACGCGGCGGTCGATCTGCAGGGGCAAACGCCAGAGCTTGTAGTGCGCCGCTGGCGGCGCGATTATTCGGCCGCGCGAGGGAATTAAGCCGTAGACGATCCGGCGCGGCTCAACCGGAGGCTGCGCTGGCCATCCAGCAGCGCCACCCCATTAAATTTCACTCATATTCTCGTATACGAGGACCATGGGGAAACGACTACAAGCCCTGGCCGGCAAAGCGATCGCTGGCGCCCCAGCCCTCGCTGCCCTGCCCCTGCTGCTGGGCCTGCCAGCGCCTGCCGCCCCCGCCAAACCCACGCTCAAGGCAATCCCGATCCCCACCTACCAGATGGAGGCGATCACCCGCACCGGTCTGGATATCAAGCCGATCGGGGGCGCCAACATGATGCGCATGATGCTCGGGGGCGCACCCGCCATCGGAACCACCACCAACCGCACCCTGGAGCTGCGGCTGGAATCACCCCGGGTGGTGGCCAACCCCACGGCGGAACACCGCATCCCGGCGGGGCTGGGTATGGGGGCGGCCCTGCCCCTCAAAACCCTCACCCTGGAGAAAGGGGAGCCCCCCAGCTTCAAGGATTTGGAGCTGGGGGAGGGCAATGGGCGGCTGCTGCTGTTCCGCGGCTGCGCCGAGAGCGCCGGGGCGGACCAACCGGAGATCGTTTCGCTGCGGGGGTGGACGGAAGAGCAAAAACGCCAGGCGAAGGCGGCGATCCAGGCGCTGGGAACCCTGCCATGGACGGTGGATGGATCCGGCACCAGCGGCCGCTGGCCCAACAGCGATCCGGCACCGCCGCTGCCGGCGCAGGGGTCGCTGATCGGCAGCCATGGGGTGGTGAGCACCTTCGCGCCGGAGATTCGCTTCCAGGTGGAGGCCAGCCACGATTTCCTGGCACCGCTGACGTTGACGACCGCCGCGGCGGGCGGGGCACGGCGCCTGAGCTGGCAGGGGGTGCCCACGGCCCTGGGCTACCAGGCCACGGCCACAGGCGCGGGTCAGCGGGAGGGCGACATGGTGATGTGGACCTCCAGCGAAGCGCCCCGCAACGACAGTTGGGTGCCCAGCGACCTGCGGGCGGCGGCAGCGGCGCGGCTGGTGCAACGCCAGGTGTTGCTGCCGCCGGAGCGAACCAGCTGCGCGATCAGCGCCCAGGCGATGGCGGCCATGCGCGGCGCAATGGTGACGGTGACGGCCTATGGCGACACGCTCAAGCTCAGCAGCACGCAGGGCACCCCGGCCTGGCAGCTCAGGTTGGAGCGCCGCTCCAGCACCACCCGGCCCGTGGGCGAAGGGATGGAGGGTCTTGATGGGGCTGGCGCGGCCGGCGACCCTCCCGAGCAACCAAAGCGGAGCAGATTCAATCCCTTGCGGCTGTTTTGAGGGGCCTCGTCAACAACACCTTCTCCTTACCGAACCGAAATAGCCACTGATCGTGGCGCGGTCGCCGGATTTGGCGTGGGAGCGGAAGATAGTCAAGCCGCAGTGGACATTGTCCAGCCGCAGTAGACGAGGTGGAACTGCTGGCTCTTTTTCCGCCTACAAGATCGCCCGGTTGGGTGTTTAACCGCAATCACCCTCGGCCGTCTCCCCGTACCGCCACATAAGCCGGAGTCAGTTCGGAGCTGGCCTGATCGTCGTTGGCACTGCTGCCCGGCTCCTCGAGCAGTTCGTGCACGATGGCACCATCAAAAGAGATGCGGCCGGGACCGAGCAGCAGCAGGGCAAGGCTGCCTCCTAAGTACAGCGCCACTAACTCCAGCACGTAGATGTTGAGGCCGGCCGTGGAGATGTGCTGGTAGGCCGCTACGGCCATCGTGCCTGTTATCGCCAGGGCCCCCAGTGGGGTGAGCAAGCCGAGGATCAGCAGCCAGCTGCCGATCAACTCGGAGAAGCCGGCGGCGTAGGCGAAGAACAGCGGGAAGGGCAGATGCAGCGACGCCACATAGGTTTTGGCGAACTGCTGGGGATCGGCCAGCTTTTCTTGGCCGTGGTGGATCATCAGCACGCCGATGCTGAGGCGCAGCAGCAACAGGGCCGTATTGGCCAGAGGGCCATTGGGCAGGAAGTAGGCCGCAGCCAGCCGGCGCAACGCAGTCGGCAGGTCTCCAGGGCCCCCCAGCCAAAAGCCTGGGGCGTCAGCGACGACCACCTTGGGCTGGGAGGAGCGACTCAATAGCACGAACCAAAGGGCGATGCAGGCGGCCAGGAAGCCGGCAAACAGCTCGAGCAACAGGGAAGTGGACATGGACGGGGGACTGGCGACTGGTGTCTGATCAAACCAGTCTGCCAATCCGAGTAAAGAAACGTGAAGCGCTCTCAGAATCGGGACCAGCCCTCAGTTGCCCGTAGCATCAATTGCCCATAGCAACCGAGGGCCGCAGGTGCTGCAGGCCGCTGAGGAACATCGGGATGAACTGCTCCACCAGCTTCTCGGGCTTGTCCTGCAGCACCCGCTGCACCGCCAGAAAGCGCGATTTCTGCAGATCCGGCGCCAGCAAAGCCTGGGGCAGACGCTCGATCAGATAGCCGGGCCGCTCCCACACCGGCAGGGTATTGGTGATCTCCACCAGGTTCGCCACCCGCCGCAGTTCGGCGCCGGCGGTGATGTCCATGCCGGCCTCGAATGCCGCGTGCTCGATCATCGAATACTTGCGCTTGGCGTCGTTGACGCGGGCGCGATGCTCCGGGCTGCGGGCGGCGATCTTGCCAAGCCAACGGCTGCCCCAGCTCACATGGCCCGCCTCCTCCGGCAGGATTTTCTCCAGGGTTTCGCGAATGCGGCTGTTCTCCTCGCTGACGGGCGCGAGGCGCAGGGCGTTGATGTGGGCTGAGAAGGCCTGGCAGCCGCGCTTCTCGGTGGCGTTGATCGAGGCGAGCACGGCGATCAGTCCATCCTCCCGCTGGATCTCGCCACCGCTCTTGTCGAACAGGCGGTTGAGCTCGTCGATGTAGGAGCCGGTGGGGGGATTGCCAATCTCCTCACCTAGGTCGCAGAGCAAGTCGGTGAGCCAAGCGGCGTGGCGGGCCTCGTCGCTGATGTGGTGGGAGAGCTCACGGCAGAGGTCGCGGGGCTGGCCGTCGAGGGCCTCAATCAGCATGGTGAGCTCCTGGCAGGAGCGCTGCTCGTTGAAGCGGTAGCTGTTGAGGAACAGCATCTGCACCTTGCGCTCCTTCACCACAGCGGCCATCACCTCCCGAGGCCCAATGTTGTTGACGAGCTTGCGGGGATAGGTGACGGCCATAGCCAGGGTGTTTTACAGGGTTTAAAGCTGATCGTAAGTAGGCCAGAGCGGCGGCGGGGCCTCCAGGCTGGGCAGAGACCCTTCATCCCCTGCAGACTGGGCCGTGCCAGCCGATCCCATGTCCTTGCCGCCGCCCAGCCGCCACCCGCCTCAAGCAAGAGGGGCAGGGCGACCACACCGGCGCGGATTGCTGAAAACGGTGCTGCTCGGGGTGTTGCTGCTGGGGGTACTGCTGACCGGGCTGTTAAGCCAGGCCCCCCTCGTGGCCGCTCCGACGACCATGGCCGGCCCCCAGGCCTCGGCACCCCGCCCTCAAGCGGCCGATGAAGTGCGTGATAGCGGCAGTTTCCACCGCGCCAAGGTGCGCATCCTTGGTATTCCTGTGATCACCGTGGCTTCACCGGTAGTGGCGGCTGCGGGCGGGCCGGATGCGCGGCAGCGGGCGCGGGTGATCGAGGGCAACCTCGAATTGCTCTACCGCGCCCAGGAGGTGTGCACGGAGGCGGAAGGGCTGGCTGAATTCATTCTCGATCAGCTCTACTTGCGCAGCGGCCAGCGCGTTTGCGATAGCAACCAGCTGGGTCTGCTGGGGAATCCCACTGCCCTGCAGGTGGAAGTGGCCGCCGGCAGTGGCGGCCCGCCCGTGCTGCAGGCGCGGGTGCCGGGAAGGGAGCTGCCCCTGCCCCTGTTGAGTGTCACCGCTGAAGACGCCCGGCTCAACGGCACCACCCCCGATCAGCTGGCTCAGCGCTGGCAGCCGCTGCTGCAGCAGCGGCTGCGTTTCGCCCGCCACCTGCTAGTGCCGGGGGTGCTGGGGCGCCGCTTTCGCGCCATGGCGCTATTTGAGCTGGCGCTGGGGGGACTGCTGTTCACAGGCCTGTTTCTCTGGCGGCTGGTCAAGCGCCGACTTGGCGAGCTGGAGCTGCGGCAGGCCCAGTTATTGGCCGCCTCCCGGACCGGTTCCCCGCTAGATATGGCCCCAGCCCCAGCCCCGGCCCCAGCCGCTGGCTCAGCCCCAGCTCCAGCCGTTGGCTCGGCTCCAGGCTCGGCCCTGCTGATCCCGGCGCTGCACCTGCTGAGCCGCGCCCTGCTGGCGGCTGTGCTGCTGCTGCTGCCCTTGATGGTGGGGGTGGCGGTGCTGGCGGTGCCGGGCCAGATCCCCCTGGCGATCAACCTGATGCTGCAGCCCTTTTCGGTGCTGGCCAAGCTGATGGTCGGCTGGCTGCTGGCCCTGCTAGTGCAGGCGGTGCTGGCGGCCCTACTCAGCCAGTGGAACAGCAATCCTTCATTGGCGCCGGAGCGGCGCGCCCGCCGCAACCAGCGCTACCGCAGCCTGAAGCGGGTGGTCAGCCGCCTGGTGAATCTGGCCTGCATCTCGCTGGTGACCCTCTGGGTGGTGGTTGCCATCCCCGGCGTCCGCGACCTCTCCAGCAACACCCTGCTGGCCAGCGGTGCCGTCCTCGGTGCCCTGGCCCTGGTATTCCAAGACCTGCTGCGTGATTTCGTCGCCGGCCTGGTGCTGCTGCTGGAGGACCGCTACGCCATTGGTGATGAGATCACGATCGACGGCCTCAGTGGTGAGGTAATCGATGTGGACCTGCTCAGCACGCAATTGCGCAGCGCCGACCAACGGGTGGTGGTGATCCCCAACAACGAGT
>JBIIRU010000284.1:0-3730 GCA_044341355.1 Cyanobium sp.
AGCCGGTCGGCCCGGCTGACCAACACCAGATCGGCGGCCTGCAGCTGGTCCGCAAACAGATCCTCAAGGGCATCGAGGTGATCGAGGCTGGGATCGGCCTGCCGCTGGGCCTCCACCGCCACCGCATCCCCCACCACATGGCCGGCGGCCAGGGCTTCGCCATCAACCACCGTCACCACCGCATTGACGCGGACGCGACTGCGAATTTCGGGCCAACCAAAAGCTTCGACCAGGGGTTCGGGCAGCGCCAATCCGCTCGTCTCAACCACGATGCCATCGAGCTGGTCGGCCCGGGCGAGCAGCAGCTGCATGGTCGGTAGGAATTCGTCTTGAACCGTGCAGCACAAACAGCCATTGGCCAGCTCCACCAGGCGTCCTGGCAACTCCTCCTCGGGACAGAAACCACAACTGGCAATTAGATCACCATCAATGCCGACCTCACCAAACTCGTTGACGATCACGGCCAAGCGCAGGCCGCTTTTGAGCAGGAGCTGGCGCAACAAAGTGGTCTTGCCGGCCCCAAGAAAGCCGGTCACCACGGTCACCGGCAGCCGCCGGGCAATAGGGGAGCTCACTTCAGGGCACCAGGGCCGACCAGGTCCAGGCAGCGCCACAGCCGATCAAAACGCCTCCCAAAAGACGGCGCAGGCCCTCACCACCAGGGGCCGCCAGACGCCTTAAGACGGTCAAGGCCAGCAGCAGCAGCAGTCCTTCGCCCAGAAACAAACCGACCAGGTAGGTCACCAGGGGACCCTGGGTCCAGCCCAGGACCGCACTGCTGAGGGCATAGCCATGCAGGCCAAAGGCTGGCAGCAGCAATCCAACGGGCCACTGGGCCAAAAGAACCAACGCTTCCAGCATCAAGGTGGCCGACACCATCACCTCAGCCCCCGGCAGGCCGGGAACCACCAGACCGAGAAGACTGCCAGCCAACCCGGTCAGCAGCAGGGCCAGCATCCAGGCGCTGCGGTGACCGAGTCCCACCAGGGAAAGGGCGAGAAGAAACACCAAATGGTCTGGGCCCAGCACCGGGTGAGCCAGGCCACTGAGCAATCCGGTGAGGGGGGTGGGCTGGAGATGGAGCAGGTCCATCAGGTGATGGGCTTGGGCCGCTGGAGCCAATAACAAAAGGCTGGCGGGGATCAGCGGCAGCAGCGGCAGCGCCAGCCTGGAGGGGCCACTGCTGGCCCGGGTGGCCATGGGCCACAGGTTGGAAAAAGACATCGGTTTGCCGGTCCGCGCCGGGCTGAGGGGGTTCGCATCGGCGGGTGTTCTGACTGGGTTGCTGGGCAACCGTCACAGCTGCGGGACAGTGCCGGAATCACGGCCCCTAGGGGTCGTTGCACCGGGCTTTCCCCGTTACCTCCGCAGGCTGAACCCCCACGGAACCGAATAGATCGGAATCTAGGCCCTATCTCGGCAGCCCAAGCTGTCGCTGGTGGCGATGCCGGTCTGACTGTTACGGCCTGTGGCCCTGGCACATAGCGATTTCTGCTCGGGCAGATCGAGAACGGCGTCGCTGAAATCGGCGCCCTCAATATTGGCCCCCTTGAAATGGCTCTGCATCAACATGGCGTTACGCAAGACAGCGTCGCCTAGGTCAGCTCCATCAAAGCGGCTGGCAAAGGCCACCACGTCTTCAAGGTTGGCGGACTGGAGATGGCTGTTGCGCAGGTTGCTGTTGTTGAACACAGCCCCCCGCAAGTCGGCCCCGCTCAGATCAAAACCCTCCAAATCGGCCTTGAGAAACTCCTGTTGCCGCAGGTTGCGGCCGTGCATATCTGGTTGCAAGTCTTGAAGACTGCGTTGGCCCCGCAACTCCGGAGCGGTGATTGCCCAGGCCGGGCCAACCCCAACGGCAAGTCCGCCCAAACTCAAGACAGCTAGCAGCAGGGCCAGCGCAACTGCCAGCCACGAACTGCTTGGGCTGGGGCTGCTGCCACGGCTTGGCTGGTGAGTGGGGGCTGGCAGGGGGGGATTGGTGGCCATGGGCTGCCCTTACGCTTCTGTCACCCAGTTATGGCAGCCATGGCCATGTCCTTGCGGGTGGTGGTCCCCCCCCATCCGCTCATTGCCCACTGGCTCACCGTGGCCCGAGATGTCCATACCCCTTCCCCCCTGTTTGCCACGGCGATGAACGAGCTGGGCCGTTGGCTCACCTACGAAGCAGTGCGCGACTGGCTACCGCAGCAGACAGTGCGGGTCACCACCCCCCTGGCCGAAACCGAGGGCACCGTCATAGATGGCACGGTTCCCCTGCTGGTGATTCCGGTGCTGAGAGGGGGCCTGGGCCTTTGGCAGGGCGGCCAGACGGTGGTGCCGGCCGCGCGGGTTGCCCATGTGGGTCTGGACACCGGGGAGCCTGCGGTCCGTTGGTACCTCGACGACCTGCCCGCCCACCTCGAAGATCGTCTTGGAATACTGGTGTTTATGCCCGTGCTGGCCAGCGGCCGCACCCTGATAGCCCTGGTGGAAAGGTTGCAAAAGCTGGGGGCCACGGGCCAGCGACTGCGGGTGGTGACGGCCTTGGCTGCGGCGCCGGGCTTGCGAGCGGTGGGCGAGCGGATAGCGGATCTGACGATTTACTGCGGCTGCATCGACGCTGAACTGGATGCCCTGGGGCAGGTGAAACCTGGCTTCGGTGATGCGACGCAGCGGCTGTACGGAAACCCTGCACCCCTGAACTGAGGCGCCGCCATCGCCCTGCCTAGGCTGCTTCCAGCACTGAGTTTTCCCCGTTGACACCATGGCTGAGTCGAGGAAACATCTCCAGGCGAATGGCAGCACCCTCGTCCTCGGGGTTGTTGTCGGGGCCATGGCTGGGGCCAGTGGCCTGGCCTGGTGGTTCTTGAAGGAGATGGAACGGCGCCGACAGCTCCAAAGCGTGCTGCAACGCACCACCAGAACAGATCTCGCCCTCAAGAGCGCCTCCACCACGCCTTTCGACGGCCTCAAAGATAACCATGGGGCCCACCCACCCCAGCAGGAATCCCCCTTTCAAGATCGGGTGCAGCAACTAAACCAGGCCATCGACGAGGTGCGGCGCCAACTCGAACAATTGCAGACCCAAGGGGATCGGCCCGGCCGTTGATCTCTGGCTGGCTACGATTACAAGCTCCCCAGCGAAGGCCTTACCTTGTTGCGCTCCGCCACCATCACTCAAGGGATATCCCGGTCGCCCAACAGGGCAATGCTGCGGGCCGTGGGCTTTGGAGACGGTGATTTCAACAAGCCGATCATCGGCATCGCCAATGGCTATAGCACCATAACTCCGTGCAATGTGGGCCTAAATGACCTCACAAAGCGAGCCGAAGCGGCCGCCTATGCGGCGGGTGCCATGCCTCAGACCTTCGGCACGATCACCGTCAGCGACGGCATATCGATGGGAACTGAAGGTATGAAATATTCGCTGGTGTCACGGGAGGTGATCGCTGACGCCATCGAAACTGCTTGCAATGCCCAGAGCATGGATGGGGTCTTGGCGGTGGGAGGCTGCGACAAGAACATGCCGGCGGCAATGTTGGCCATGGCTCGCATGAATATCCCCGGCATCTTTGTCTACGGCGGCACCATCAAACCTGGCAAGCTGGGCGGGTGTGATCTCACCGTGGTCAGTGCCTTTGAGGCGGTGGGTCAGATCACTGCAGGCAAGATCGATGAGGCCCAATTGACGGCCATTGAGAAGAACGCCTGCCCCGGTCCTGGTAGCTGTGGAGGCATGTTTACGGCC
>JBIIRU010000043.1:0-12809 GCA_044341355.1 Cyanobium sp.
TCCCGTCTGGCTCGTCGTCTCTCGACGACTTCCAAACCCTACAACATCGGTCGCTCGCGCTTCCGGGGGCTGTAGGCCGCACTGTTGGGCTTTCGCCTCAACCGCGCAGTCCAAAAACATAACACCCTCCCCGCTGACCTGGCAAGCAGGCCAAGAGCCAAACGAAAACCAAGCAGCGCCAATTCCGTTAAAGCCTTGCCATACCTTGATTTCCATCGACTTGCCTGGCGAGTTTCATGGCCTGGCCAGGTTCAGGGTCCTAGAGCGCTCTTGTGGAACAGCTAGTGACCAAGACGCTTCCAGCTAGAGCAGCAAAGCCTCGGCCCAGGGGAGAAATAAATTCAGGGTTTCGTTCCGATCGGCCACCAATACGGGGAAGGCTGTGTTGGTCAGGTCCTCTCCCTGGGCAAGAGCATCAGGCTGGTTTTGCAACCAGCGGATCGGACAACCCAGTTCGCTAAGCACGAGCCAGGCCGCTGCCAAATCCCAGATTTTGGGGGTGGCCTCCAAGGCCGCCACCGTCTGTCCCATGGCGACACTTACGAGATTCAAGCTCGCCACCCCCAGTAAACGGATCTTTCCGGGGAAACGGCGGTCGGGAAGCTTCTGCAAAACCCCGATGGAACGACTGCAAAGGGAGGCACAACCCGCAGGGTTGGTGGTGAACGAAGGACGCAGAATCGGTTTGCCATTTCTCCACGCCCCTTGACCGCGAATGGCGACGATCCGTTGTCGCAGGGGAGGAACATCAAGAATCGCAAGATCGGGTCTCCCTTTGTCGAAGCGGGCCATGGAAATGGCCCAGTAAGGGATTCCCGCTGCATAGTTTGTGGTGCCGTCCAGGGGATCCACCACCCAGTAGCTAGGGGTGTCAGGCACCTTCCTGTTGCCCTCCTCGCTCAGCACACCCTCGCCGGGATACAGACCTGCCAGGCCACGGACGAGGGTGTCGTCACTCCAACGATCACAGGCGGTGATCAGGGAGCCGTCCTCCTTGCTGGCATAGGTGACGTGGCCGAAATCCTGACGTTGACGCTCAGCCACCGCATCGATCAGGTGCTGCAATCCCAAATCCAACTGGGGAGGCATCGATGAAGCCATCTCAACCCATCTCCATCGATAGAACCCGTTCCAGGCTACGGGCGGTGTCCTGGCGAAACTGATGGACGTTGAGAGAAGCCAGCAACAGCAAAGCACCAAAGGTCACCAGAGCCTCCACGGCAAGGACCAGGGCGAAGGCGGGGAAGGGGCCAGGACCCAGCGGCAATTGACGACCCAAATCGAGGAGGCCACCGCCGAGCAACTTACCGATCGCACGGGAAAGGGCCTGGGCAAGACCCCAAACACCAACAAAGGCTCCAGCAGCCTGGGGCAGGGTCAGATCAAGCATCAGGCAAAGGGCACTGTTTGTGGCAATCCCGGCGGCCAGTCCAAACAGCAGCATTACTAACTGGAGCAGGGGCACACTGCGGGTGAGTCCACAGAGGATCAGAAGGACAAGAGAGATCAGGATCAGCCGGCAACCCAGCCTGGCCGAGGGCAACTTGCCCAGCCTTGGCACCACAAGCAAGCCCGCGAGAAGAAGCCCCACCAGGGTGCCCACACCCCAGAAGGCATTGAGCTGGGTACTGGACGAGATACTGAGACCGAAGACCTGGGCTCCATAACTTTCAAGAATGGGATCTTGCAGAAACAACCCAAGAGTGAAGGCCACCAAAAAGGCAAAAAAAATCAAGACCTGCCGGCTGGAGGTGATCAGCCGCCAAGACTGGCCCATGGTGACCGCCTCTTGAGGTAGCTCCCCTAGGGCCTTGGGCTGATTTCCAACTCCTGAGGCTGCAAGGCCTGGATGCGCAGACCTGGTCTCCATGTTCCAGGTTGCCAACAACGTCAGGGCAATCACGATCAAGGAGACCTTGAGCATGAATTGGGTCAAAACCGGCTCAATAATGGCAGGATCCGTTACCTGATCAAGGGAACTCAGACTCAGACTGGTGAGGATGGCCCCGACCACAATGCCGACGGTGAGCATGCACCAAACCAGGGCCACGGCCCTCGGGCGCTCGGCCTCATCGGTGCGGTCGATGACCAAAGCGAGGTAGGGGGTGGTGGCTAGGGAAATGGCCAATCCATAGGCCGCAAAAAGACCGCAAAGAGCAGTAATGCCGAAGGCCAGGCCAGGCTGGC
The DNA here is from genome assembly GCA_044341355.1 of Cyanobium sp. Taxonomy (GTDB): domain Bacteria; phylum Cyanobacteriota; class Cyanobacteriia; order PCC-6307; family Cyanobiaceae; genus Cyanobium. The sequence continues at coordinate 2,188 of JBIIRU010000043.1, forward strand.
TGCCGACACTGAGCAAACGCCCCACCTGAAAAATGAGGGGAACCGCCAGGACCGCCAGCCCACTGAATAGCAGGGTGCCCAACAGCACATAGGGCACCCGGCGGCGACCGAAGAGGGGATAACCATCTGAGATCTGGCCAAACAGCACCCTGGAGGGTGCCATGAATTGCTCAAACGCCAGGGCGCCCCCCACCAGCAAACCCGGGTAACCCAACTCGCTGAGCATCACCCTGTTCAACAAACCGGAAAAAATGACCGCCAAAGCGCCAAGGCAGGCCTGGAAGAGCCCCAGTCGAAGAATCGCAAGTAGGGAAAGGGACTTTTGCACGATCACTTAGGGGCTCAACGGGAGGGTGAGGCTTGACCCATGGGGGCACGAAAGAAGGAAGCGGCACAAGCCGGCACCACCGGTTGCAACTCGACCGGGGCGCTCTCTAGGCCAGGGGTTGGAGGGCGACGATCCGGCAGGGAAGGTCGGGGACATAGGGCGATCTGATCGAGGCCGGTGCGACGACGCAGGTCGGCAAGACTCTTGTTGTAGGTGGAGATCGCCAGGGCATAGCGGACCTCGGCCTGGGTAAGGTCGCGCTGGGTGTCGACCACCTCCCGCTGGGTGGTGACCCCGGCCTGGAAGCGCAGGCGAGCCAGCCTCAGGGATTCGCGGGTGGAAAGCACCTCCTGGGCATTGGTAGAGATGTTGAGGTTATTGCGCTGAAGTTCAAAGAAGCTTCGCTCCACCTCGACGCGGATCTGGTCGCGGCGCTGGGCGAACCGATAGCGACTCTCATTGGCCTTTTGTTTGTTGAGGCGATAGAGAGCCCGGGCCCGGCCGCCATCGAAGAGAGTCCAACTGAGATTGAGGCCGATGGCATTGTCAACGCTCCAGTTGGTCTGGCCGAGGACATTCTGGGCGGGTGGGGCTTCGTTTGATCCATTAACAAAGTCAGTATATCTTGAACCATAGGAATTGCTGGCGCTTAGAGTATTAACAATGCTCAACAACGGCTGGGATGCAGCCAGTTCAGCATTCGCTTCGCTATTTGCGATCGAGATATCGAGCAAGATATCGTCGAGTTCCTCGCGGTAAGCTAAGGCGGCAATGATGCTCTCCTCCAAGGAGGGGATCCAGGCCCCCACCACCCTGGATGGATCCTTGGCCACGGGGGTGACATCCTGGGGCAACGAGAGCAGAGCAGCCAGCTGGCGACGGGCATCGGCCTGGCCAAGGCCCGGCCCTACGGGTCCATTGCCTGTCAAGGCATTGGTGAGAAGTTGTTGGTCGCGGGCCAACTGGGTTTCGGCCTGAAGCACTTCAAGCTTGGTGGCGACGCCGGCCTGGAAACGGGAGCGAGCATCACGCAAGCTGACCAAGGAAGCCCGGACGGATTCCTGGCCAATGCGCACCTGTTCGTCGGCGGATTGGAGATCGAAGTAGGCCTCGGCAGCCTGCAACCTTAGGTCCCGCAGACCAATAAGATAGGCGTTCTTGGCCTTCTCATAGCGATCACGCGCGGCGGCAATCCGGGGTGTCCGCTGGGGATCAATCAAAGCCCAACTAGCTTTAAGAACGGCATCCATAGCCGTGATTGAGTTGGTGGAATAGCCTGTAACATCTCCAATGGCAATATCTCTATTCGGCGTTGGACTGTAGGATTGTCTTACAGAATAGGCCGGCAGCTGGGACGCCCCCAACTGAATCGTCGGGTACCAGCGGGAGATCTCAGCTCGCAGTAGCGATTGGGCTTCCTCGACCTGGATGGCGAGGGCCTTGAGGTTGGGGTTGTTGACCTCGGCAATGGTCTCGACTTGATCCAGTCCCAGGGGGCGCAATTCGCGGATGCGGACCTGGGAGGGCTTCACCGGCAGGGCCAGCGGCGGGGGCGAAGCGAGGTCGGGGTCGTTGGCTGGCAGCACGGTCGCGGCTGGGGGCAGCAGCCTGGGATTGACCCGGGGCCTCGGCCCCTTCACCTGGGGTGCCCTCGGCAGAGCCTGCTGGGGTTCCAATGCTGAGACCCCCCGGACCGTGCTGCCTGGGGGCATTGGACCCTGCGCCGGAGACGATTGGGCACCAACCGAACCGACCCAAAGAACCGGTACCACCGTGAGGGCCGCAAACAAAGAAACCTGGCGACCCACTGGAAAAACATCGAACCGGCTGAGCTTAGGCAAGGGCATGGGTGCTGCCGGTGCAGACAGCCACCAGTTCTTCCGCACTGCCGATGGGCTGGACCGGGACGGCGAGCTGGGCCTGGAGCTGCTCAAGGGTCATGTCGTCGAGAAACACGCTTTCCCCCTGGCGCAACATCAACTTTGGCAATAACAACTTCTCGCCCAGGTCCCTGCCTTGCAACCCCTGGATCAAATCGGACCCGGTGAGCAATCCGGTCACCACCAGGTCCTGCCCCCAGTAGGGGCTGGGCAGTCCATAAAGCCTCAGATCCAGGCCCTCGACCCTGTTGAGTCGCTCCAGCACCGGCTCCAGGGCCCCAGCCACCACGGCCCCCACCACCCAACTGAGACGCTGGGGAACGGCCAGGGAAGTGGGTAACTGGGCGGTGGCCTGATCAAGCTCCTCAAGGAAGCCCCGAATGCTGCCAACGCCGTTCTCCCTTTGGGGTAGGTCCTCGTAGTCGGTGCGGGGAGGCAGGGGCAAACCCGCAATGAGATACCACTCATCCGCCAGCCAGGCAAACCGGCTGCCAAGACGGATCTGGAATTCCTCCTGCAGGGCTTCGACCTGGCCGATAGCGGCAATGGCGCCAGCTTGATCCACCGGCACCAGGTTGTCGTTGGCTGGACGGAACCTGGTCAGGCCAACGGGCACCACGGCGGTGGAAAGCACCGTCGGCCAATCTCCCTCGGCGAAAGCGGCCAAATCCTGGATGGTGCGACCCAGGGCCTCACCATCGTTCACCCCCGGACATACCACCACTTGGGCATGGATCTGGAGCCGGCGCTCGGCGAACCAACGCAATTGGTCGAGCAGGAGGGCGGCACGGGGGTTGACCAACAGGCGGCTGCGCAGCTCCGGGTTGGTCGCATGAACTGAGACGTAAAGCGGAGAGAGCCGCTGGGTCTCAATGCGCTGCCAGTCAGCCGCAGTGAGATTGGTAAGGGTGAGGTAGGAGCCGTATAGAAAGCTCAGCCTGTAATCATCGTCCTTGAGATAAAGACTGCGCCGGTGGCCCTGGGGTTGTTGATCGATAAAGCAGAAGGGACAGCGGTTGTTGCATTGGCGCAGACCATCAAACAGGGCCTCGCTGAAGGCCAGCCCAAGCCCATCGTCCGCATCCTTCTCCAGTTCAATGACATGGACCTGGCCCGCGGGATCTTCGACCTCCAGACGCAGGTCTTCCTCCCCCACCAGCATCTGGAAATCAATCAAATCTCGGGGCCGCACCCCGTTGATGCTGAGGAGGCGATCACCAGGCTGAAAACCCAGCTCCTCTCCAATCGAACCCGCTTCAACGCTGACCACAACAGCGGGCTGGGGGAGTCGATCGGAAGAAGATCCCCCTGGATCATCTAGGGAAATGCCAGCAGTCAACTCATTCCACACCGCAACTCAAGGCCAGGTGCCCCAGTCTGGCGGTCCTTGGTCTCGCCTGGCCACCCCGGCGGGCCCCTGGAAATTCAGCGAGCCAGGCTTTCAGCACCGCGGAAACCAAGCAGCAGCACCAAACCGAACAACAGCCGGTAGGCCACGAACAGCCAGGTGCTGTTTTGCTGCAGGAAACGCAACAACCAGGCAATCGCCATCCAGGAGACCACAGCCGCCGTGGCGACCCCCAGCAGCATGGGCAGGGCCCCGCCATGGGAGGGGCTGGCCAGGGCATCTTTGAGTTCCACCAACCCAGCCAGGGTGATGGCCGGAATGCCTAACAAGAATGAGAAGCGGGCGGCGTCAGGGCGCTGCCAACCATCAAAGAGGCTGGCGGTGAGGGTGCTGCCGGAACGGGATACCCCAGGCACCAGGGCCAGGGCCTGGGCCAATCCCACCAGCAATCCATCGCGGGATTGGACATCGGCAAGGAACCGACGCCGTGATCCGACCAGCTCGGCGAGGGCCAGCAGTAGAGCCATGACGATCGATACGACCCCGATGGAGGTGATGCTGCGAAGGGGGGAATGGTCGTAATCGGGCACCAGTTTCTTGAGTGCCAGTCCCGCGACCAAGATCGGAATGGTGCCCAGGGCGATCGCCACACCCAGGCGGGCCGATGGTTCTCGCCACTGGCCGTCACGAAACGCCTGGCCCATGGCATGGATCACTTCCGCCAGGTCCTGCCGGAAATAGGCGATGACGGCCGCGATGCTGCCCAACTGGATGACAGCCGTGTAGGCCACACCTGGATCCCCCCACCCCAAAAGCACCGGCACCACCTTGAGGTGGGCGGTACTACTGATGGGCAGAAACTCCGTCAACCCCTGGACCACCCCCAAGACCATGGCGTGCCAACAATCCTGCAGCAGGGGCATGGCCTCAGCGGTAGATGAAGCAGCCATGCGCCAGGGGAAAAGAAATTGATCCGACCCTATGGCGGCCATGGACGCCGCGCCAGCCCCCTTCGACCCCCTGGCCTTTAACGTTGGCCATCTTTCTTAATAACTTGGGTGATCGTTGCTCCAGCCAGCCCCTCCAGGGGTGCTACTCCTGGCTTCTCTGGCACCTGGGCTGAGGGGATTCCGGTTGGGCTGATGCTTCCAGGCATTGCCGCCCTGCTGGTGCTTCTGCCGGTGTTTCTGCAAGCCCCTTGGGTGCGGGCCTCGCCGATGGGGGCGACCCTTTTCACCCCTGGGCTGCTGGCCTTGGGCGTGGTGCTGGAACGCCGCGGCCAGGGACCATGGAGTGCCATCGGCGCCATCCTCGTGGGGTTTGCCGGCAGCTGGCTTGGGGGATCGCTGTTCTGGGGTTGGTGGCGGGTCCATCCCCTCTGGCACCTGCCAATCGAGGGCTTTGCCATCCCCCTGGCCCTTGGCGGACTAGGGAGCCGCTGGCGACTGGCCGGTGCCTTCTACCTCGCCTCCTTGTTGGGGACAGCAGCCACCGATGGGGTGATGGCCCTGACCGGGGTGATTCACCTCTGGCCCCAGGTGGTGGAAGCACCCCTGAGCGAGGCTGGGGTGCTCCTGCAGCAGGCAGGGGAGTCGGTGCTCCAACCGATGGCACTGGGCCTGATCGGCCTGAGCGGAACCGTCCTTTTGGCCGTTTGTCGGTGGCTCTGGCCCCAGGGGCTGGCCGGTCGGGTGGCTGCGGCGACCCTGGCCACCACTTTGTTAGTTGATGGGATCTTTCTGGCGGCAGCGTTACTCGCCCCTGGGCTGAGTGGCCTGATCTGAAGAACTGCGAAAGACGGGGATCCGTCCTGGAGTTGGTCAGGCATGCTCTGTAACGTTGTGGCAAGACCAATCCATCCCGGAGTCGGTCCAGCCTTCCCTTCCCCCTTTCAAGGAGTCTGTCGTGATGAAACGACTGCTTGCCTGGCTCATGAGCGGCGTCGTGCTCGCCGGCCTGCTCGTCACCCTGATGCTGCCCCAACCGGCCTTGGCCACAGATCGACGCAATGTCGCCGATGACAAAATCGCTGAGTCCGCCGGCAAGGTGGATCTCAACAACTCATCGGTGCGCCGCTTCCAGCAATACCCTGGCATGTATCCGACCCTGGCCGGGAAGATCGTGCTTGGTGGCCCTTACCAAAATGTCGATGATGTCCTGAAACTTGATCTGACCATTCGTCAGAAAGAGTTGTTTGAAAAGTACAAAAACAACTTCACGGTAACTGATCCTGCCATTGCCCTCAACGAAGGCTTTGACCGCATCAACGACGGCGTATACCGCTGATCACCTGCTGCAATCTGGGGCCTGGCGCCCTTTGTGACGACCGCTGAGGTTTCCCTCGGCGGTTTTTTTTGGATCGACAGGCCCGAGGGTGCGGTCGTGACCATGGGGGCGCCAGGCGTTCCCATAGGCTCGCCTGTAGCACGGCCCTGCAATGGCATCCTCCCTGACGGACCAATGGGATGTGGTGGTGGTCGGCAGCGGCGCCGCCGGTCTAATGACTTGCCTGGAATTACCGGCTGAATTGCGCGTTCTGCTGCTCAGCAAACATGACAGTCCCCCTTCAGCGAGCCGCTGGGCCCAGGGTGGCATCGCCGCCGTGACCCGCTCCGACGACAGCCTGGACAGCCATATCGCCGACACTATGAAGGCGGGATCTGGCCTCTGTGATCCGGCGGCGGTGACCGTGCTGGTTCGTGAAGCTCCGGCGTGCGTCGAGCGCCTATTGGAGCTGGGCATGGCCTTCGACCGGGAAGGGGCAGGTCTGAGCACCACCCTGGAGGCCGCCCACAGCCACCGCCGTGTCCTCCATGCCCAGGACCGCACCGGCGGGGCCCTGGTGGATGCCCTGGAACGGGAAACCCTGAATCGCCCCCTGCTTACCCAGGCCAAAGGGGTTCCCGCGCTCCAGCTTTGGCTGGAGAACGGCCACTGCGTTGGCCTGCAAGTGCTGGAAGGCCAACGGTTGCGCTGGTTGCGGGCCGGGGCCGTGGTGATGGCCAGCGGTGGCGGTGGCCATCTCTTTTCCCACACCACCAACCCGACCCAGTCGAGTGGCGATGGCGTCGCCATGGCCTGGAGCGCCGGGGCCCGGGTCCGCGATCTGGAATTCGTGCAATTCCATCCCACCGCCCTGATGTTGGCAGGGGCCCCCCATTTCTTGATCAGTGAAGCCGTCCGGGGCGAAGGGGCCCTGCTTTGTGAAAGCGACGGCCGCAGCCCGGTGGCCCATCTGGCGGGAGGAGACCTGGCCCCCCGGGACCAGGTGAGCCGCGCCCTGGCCCGGCGCATGCAAGCCCTGGGGGTTGATCATCTGTGGCTGGACCTGCGTCCCGTCGGGCAGGAGCGTCTGGAGAGGCAGTTTCCAACCATCTTGAGTCGCTGCCGGGAGCTGGGACTGGAGCCCACCACCGCTCCGATTCCCGTGGCTCCGGCAGCCCACTACTGGATGGGCGGCATCAGCACTGACCTGCAGGCCGCCAGCAGTGTGCCTGGCCTCTATGCCGTGGGGGAAGTGGCTTGTACTGGAGTGCATGGTGCCAACCGACTCGCGAGCAATTCCCTGATGGAATGCCTGGTCTTTGCCCGCAGGCTGGTGGCCGGCTTGCAGCTGCAACCCCTGCCGGCTCAGCCGATCCCCTGGGCCTGTTCCGGCCCTGCCCCAGGAGAGGAGGCCACAGCGGACCCCAAAGCGATCCAGGCCCAGATCGCCGACCTACGCAAGCTCTGCTGGCAGGTGGCGGGGGTCGAGCGGCAGGGCCACTCCCTGGCCCTCGGCTGGCACGAAGTTCGGCGACGCCGTCAATTATGTGAGGCAAACCGGCTGCTGCGACGGGCCCATGGCCAACCCCCAGGCCTGGCTCTTCAGCTGGAGCCAGGCCAGCGCGAACCTTTGCTGGCCATGCAAGATCTGCGCCAGAGGCTGGTGCTGGCCGAACTGTTGTGTGAAGCAGCCCTGTTCCGAGATGAGAGCCGTGGGGGGCATTTCCGTGAAGATGCTCCGGCACCCCAACCGTTCTGGCAGCGGCACACTGTCCAGGAGCGGGGGCGGGCGATCGCAACCAGCGCGATCATCGGCGGGCCTGGGGACAGGGGGCGTGGGGAGGCTAGGGCTGGGGAACCAGAGAAAGGTCAGAGGCCCGGAACACCCTTGTAGCCAATCATCTCAGCCAATTTGGCCAAGGGCTTGACGCCCGATTCAATTTTGCCGTTGATCTCCCAGCTGGGGAATGCCTGGATGCTCTTGGTGGCACAGAGCTTGGCCTGGCTGTTGTGACCATCGGGCGCACATTCGACCACGTTGAGCTTGGCGGTGGCCTGTTTACCGAAGAGTTCCTTCTGATCGTGGCAATGGGGACACCAGTAGGCGGAGTACATGACCGCTCCCTTCTTGCTGAGTTGGTCGGCCAGAGCGAGGGCCGCGGGCGAACTCTCGGCGACGACCGGCTGAGGCATCCCCTTGCCCAACACACTGGCGGGTCGATCGGCCGCGGTAGCCCAGCCGAAGCTGACCACGGCCACCGCCAGGGCCGTCATCACCACCCGAAAAAGGAGTTGTCCCCGGTCTTCCCAAGCACCTCCCACCAAACTGAGCACCATCAAAGTGAGGCTGAGCAGGGCCGACAGCAAACAGAAGGGGCAAAACGCCTGGATCTTGAACACCATCAGGCCCAGCAACACCAGGCTGAAAACGGCCATGGCCGTGGTGAGCAACGCCAGACCCCACCAGCTACGGCTGTTGAGTTCGCCGCGGGCCTCGCCGGGCAGCACCAGGGGCCAAACCGCCATTAAAAGGACAACCAGGTAAGCCAGGCAACCAAACAGGGCCAGGGGTTGGCCGAAAAGTGAGCCCCAGACACTGTTCAGTACCTTGTCGCAGCCATCACTACCCCCAGGACAAAGGATCGGACCCAAAATCCCCCAACGCTTGAGGGTGATGACGCCAGTGTCGATGGCCCCAACCGTGGCCAGCACGGCGATGGCGACCCGCAGCCAGCGACGGGAGGGCTCGGGGCGTCGCCGCTCGTTGAGACGACTGGCCAGGCTGCTTGAAGTCACGGGCAAGCAAGGAAGGGATTCCATCCTCGCAGCCCCTGATTCCATAGGGTGGGATTCCTGAGTCCCTCCGTCATCCGCCAATGGCCCCTGGCCCCTTCAACCCCACCGGCAGCGGCACTGACACCGGTTCCAATGACATTAGAAAACCAACCGTGGCCTTTGCCCACCTTGGTTGTGAGAAAAATCGCGTCGATACCGAACACATGCTGGGCCTATTGGCGGAGGCTGGCTACGGCGTCAGCGCCGATGAAAGTGAAGCCAACCTGGTGGTGGTGAACACCTGCAGCTTCATTCAAGAGGCGCGGCAGGAATCGGTGCGCACCTTGGTGGAGCTTGCGGAACAGGGCAAGGAGCTGATCATCTCGGGCTGCCTGGCCCAACATTTCCAGGAAGAGCTGCTCGATTCGCTGCCGGAGGCCAGGGCCATCGTGGGGACCGGCGACTATCAGCACATCGTCAGCGTGCTGGAGCGGGTCCAGGCCGGGGAACGGGTCAACCAAGTGAGCCCCGTGCCCACCTTCGTGGCCGACGAACACCTGCCCCGTTACCGCACCACCAGCGAAGCGGTGGCTTACCTCAAAGTGGCCGAAGGCTGCGACTACCGCTGCGCTTTCTGCATCATTCCCAAGTTGCGGGGCGACCAACGTTCAAGGCCCATCGAATCGATCGTCGCCGAGGCCCAGCAACTGGCCGCCCAGGGGGTGCAGGAGCTGATCCTGATCAGCCAGATCACCACGAACTACGGGCTCGACCTCTATGGCCGGCCCCGCCTAGCCGATCTGCTGCGGGCGCTGGGGCAGGTGGAAATCCCCTGGATCCGGGTCCATTACGCCTATCCCACCGGCTTGACCCCCGCAGTACTGACGGCCTTCAAGGAGGTGCCCAACGTGCTGCCTTATCTGGATCTGCCCCTGCAACACAGTCACCCAGAGGTACTGCGGGGCATGAATCGCCCCTGGCAAGCGGAGGTCACCGATGGACTGCTGAGGCGCATCCGGGAGCAGCTCCCGGATGCCGTGCTGCGCACCACCTTCATCGTCGGCTTCCCGGGTGAAACCGAAGCCCATTTCCAACATCTGCTGGACTTCGTGGCCGAACATCGTTTCGACCATGTGGGGGTGTTTACCTTCTCCCCGGAGGAGGGCACCGCGGCGGCGGCCCTGGCCGATCAGGTCGCGCCGCAGTTGGCCCTGGAACGCAAGGACCGGCTGATGGCCCTGCAGCAACCGATCGCCGCCGACCGCAACGGGGCCTGGGTGGGTCGAATCGTGGATGTGTTGATCGAGCAGGAACACCCCGGCAGCGGCGCCATGATCGGGCGCTGCGCCCGCTTCGCCCCGGAAGTGGATGGTGAAGTGCGGGTGCGTCCTGGCGTGGGGGGCCTAAGCGCAGCACCGGGAACCATGGTGACGGTGCGTCTCACCGGCGCCGCCACCTATGACCTTGAGGGAGAAGTCGTTGGAGCCCGAGCCCTTGTGGACAGCGTCAAACAAAGTCGCCAGACCTCCGCTTGAGCAGGCCCTCGGTCCCCGCCCCGCCCTCCGTCGTCCAGCCCCTTCTGAAGCACCTGCAACGCCACCAGCGGACGACCTACCTGGTGGCATCGGGTTTGAGCACCGCCGGATCCTTCGCGGGGCTGACAGCTAAGGGCTGGATCTTGATCCAAAGCAATAGCAATCCCCTGATGCTGGCCCTGCATTTCGGGTTACTGGCGCTGCCCAGCCTGCTGTTGAGCGGACCCGCAGGAGTTCTGACCGACCGGATCGGCTGCCAGCCGGTGTTAATCCGGGCGCAATGGGCCCTCTTTGGTGCGGCAGCGCTTGGGGCCCTGGCGATCCCGCTGCTTGAAGGCCAGAGCCAGGTGGCCCTGCTGCTGCTGAGCACCCTGCTGATCGGGATGGCGAGCAGCTACGAGCTCACCGCCCGCAACAAGTACAGCGCCCTGCTGGTGGAAAAACCCGAGCAACTGGCCCCGTTCCTGGCCAGTTTTTCGGTGGTTTTCAAC
>JBIIRU010000285.1:0-3705 GCA_044341355.1 Cyanobium sp.
TTTCACTCAGGCTCAGCCAGAATGAGCGACCATCGCTTTGCCGTTTGCGTTCGATGAAGTCCTGGGCCAACAATTCCTTGATGTGGTCGTAGGCACCTGAGCCGCGCAGCTCGACCAGGTCGGACTGGAGGATGCGCTTTTTGAGGGCAATGGTGGCCAGGGTGCGCAGGGCGGCGGTGGAGAGATCGACGGGCAGCAGATCCTGCACCAGTTCCGCCAAACTGGAGCGGAGCTGCAGGCTGTAGCGCGGCCCTTCCTGGTGGATTTCCAGGGCGGTATCCCGGTGGGCGTAATCCGCCATCAAGGTGATCAGGGCGAGTTCCGCCTGCGAGCGATCGATGCCGGCAATATCCGCCAACTCCGCCAGGCTGAGGGGACGACCTTTTAAGTAAAGAATGGCCTCAAGTCGGGCAGGAAGGGATAGGCCGAAGCTTGGCGCCAGGGGCGTGATTGGGCTGGCCTCCCAGGGCGAGGGTTCGCCGGACATCAGAACTCCAGCTCCACATTGATGGCAAGTTATCGCAGGCCCAAGGGTGCTACCGCAGCGAGCGCAGGCGCTGGCAAGCCATCTTGTTGGCCGAGAAACAGTCGGTAGGCTGGATTGGCTGTCTCCTCCCAGTGCTGATAGGGCAGTTGGGCGAGGAAATGCTCCCAGTCGCTGGTTTCAGCCGGAGGAACCTGAACTCCCACCACAATGCTGCCAACGTCGGCCCCGTGGTTGCGGTAGTGGAAGATGCTGATGTTCCAGTTGGGATGCAGGGCGGAGACAAAGGCCATCAAGGCCCCGGGCCTTTCGGGAAATTCGAAGCGGTAGAGGCGTTCCTGGCCCACCTCAGGGGCCTGTGGGGCCGCGGCGCCTAGGCGGCCGCCCACCATGTGGCAGAGGTGCAGTTTGGCCAGCTCATTACCGCTGAGATCCAGGCAGGCGAAGCCGCCTGCCTCCAGATTGCTAATCAGCTGCCGTGTGTCACCGGGGTCGCGGCTTTGCACCCCCACGAAAATATGGGCAACCCGGGGATCGGCGAGTCGGTAGCTGAATTCGGTGAGGTTGTGGCCGCCCAGCAGGCTGCAGAAGCGCCGCAGGCTGCCGGGCTGTTCGGGAATGCTCACCGCCAGGAAGGCCTCCCGCTGTTCGCCGATTTCGGCCCGTTCGGCCACGAACAACAGACGCTCGAAGTTCATGTTGGCGCCGCAAGCCACCGCCACCAAGGTGCTTCCCTGGATGCCCCGGGCCTTGACATCGGCCTTCATGCCGGCCACGGCTAGGGCGCCGGCGGGTTCGAGGATCGAGCGGGTGTCCTCAAAGACGTCCTTGATGGCCGCGCAGATGGCATCGGTGTCCACCGTCACCATGCGGTCCACATAGAGCTGGGCCAGCGGGAAGGTGAGGGCGCCCACCTGCTTGACGGCAACGCCGTCGGCGAACAGGCCCACCTGCTCAAGCCGCACCCGCTCGCCGCAGGCCAGGGAGCGGGTCATGGCATCGGCATCGACGGGTTCAACGCCGACAAGCTCGACCTGGGGCCAAAGGCTTTTGACATAGGCGCCGATGCCAGCGATCAGCCCACCCCCGCCGACGGCCACATAAATGACATCCGGCGGCTCGGAACACTGGCGCAGGATCTCGATGGCGATGGTGCCCTGGCCGGCGATCACCTCCGGATCGTCGAAGGGGTGGATGAAGCAGAGACCCCGTTCGGCCTGGAGCCGATGGGCCTCCAGGCAGGCTTCGTCGTAGGTGTCGCCGTGCAGCACGACCTCGGCGCCGCGGGTGGCCACCGAGCGCACCTTGACGGCAGGGGTGGTCACGGGCATCACGATCACCGCCTGACAGCCCAGCCGCTGGGCCGCCAGGGCCACCCCCTGGGCATGGTTACCGGCGCTGGCGGCGATCACGCCCCGATCCAATTCCTGCCGGCTGAGGCCGGCCATTTTGTTGAAGGCCCCCCGCAGCTTGAAGCTGAAGACGGGTTGGAGGTCTTCCCGCTTGAGCAGGACCCGGTTGCCGAGCCGGGCCGAAAGGTTGGGGGCCGGATCGAGGGGCGATTCAATCGCGACTTCGTAGACCCGGGCGCGCAGGATGCGCTGCAGGTAGGTGGGGTCTTCGGACACGCCGCTGCGGGGGGAAAGGGTCGGGGGGGTAGTTCCAGTGTGACAAGCCGGGAACCCTCTTTTAAGGGAATGCCAGCTGCCCCATTGGCGGGCGTAGATTGATTGCTTCTGTCTGTGGCCGCATGCACCTCAGCGAGCTGAGCCATCCGAATCAGCTGCAGGGCCTGAGCACCGCAGAACTTGAGCGTATCGCCGCCCAGATCCGTGAGAAGCATCTGGAGGTGGTTTCGACCAGCGGGGGCCATCTGGGGCCCGGCTTGGGGGTGGTGGAGCTGACACTCGCCCTGTACCAGACCCTGAACCTGGATGAAGACCGGGTGGTCTGGGATGTGGGACACCAGGCCTATCCCCACAAGTTACTGACCGGTCGCTATAGCACTTTCCATACCCTGCGCCAAAAGGGTGGGGTCGCCGGCTATTTGAAGCGCAGCGAAAGCCCCTTCGACCATTTCGGGGCAGGCCATGCCTCCACCAGCATCTCGGCGGCCTTGGGCATGGCCCTGGCCCGGGATCGACGCGGTGAAAGCTTCCGTTGTGTGGCCGTCATCGGTGATGGCGCCCTCACCGGGGGCATGGCTCTAGAAGCCATCAACCATGCCGGGCACCTGCCCAACACCCGCATTCTTGTCGTCCTCAACGACAACGACATGTCGATCTCCCCGCCGGTGGGAGCCTTGTCCACCCACCTGAATCGCATGCGGTTGAGCAAGCCGGTGCAATTCCTCTCTGGCAACGCGGAGGAGGCGATTCGGCACCTGCCTTTCCTGCACGGGGAGTTGCCCGCCGAGTTGCGCAACCTCAAAGAGAGCATGCGCCGTCTGGCCGTGCCCAAGCTGGGCGCGGTGTTTGAAGAATTGGGCTTCACCTACGTGGGCCCGGTCGATGGCCACGACATCGCAGAGATGGTGCGCACCTTCCAGGCCGCCCACCGGGTGGATGGGCCAGTGTTGGTGCATGTGGCCACCACCAAGGGCAAGGGTTATCCCTATGCCGAAGCGGACCAGGTGGGCTACCACGCCCAATCCGCCTTCGACCTGGCCTCGGGCAAGGCCTACCCCTCCACCAAACCGAAGCCGGCCAGCTACAGCAAGGTTTTTGGCCAGACCCTGGTGAAGATCTGTGAGCACAATCCGCGGGTGGTAGGCATCACTGCGGCCATGGCGACGGGCACGGGTCTGGATCTGCTGGAGAAGGCTTTGCCGAATCAATACTTCGATGTCGGCATCGCCGAACAGCACGCCGTAACGATGGCCGCCGGCATGGCTTGTGAGGGGATGCGGCCGGTGGTGGCGATTTACAGCACCTTCCTGCAGCGGGCCTTCGACCAGCTCATCCACGATGTGGGCATCCAGAAGCTGCCGGTCACCTTCGTCCTCGATCGGGCCGGCATCGTCGGCGCCGATGGACCCACCCACCAGGGTCAGTACGACATCAGTTATCTGCGGGCGGTGCCCAACTTCACCGTGATGGCCCCCAAGGACGAGGCCGAACTGCAGCGCATGCTGGTCACCTCAATCGCCCACGACGGCCCCTGCGCGATCCGTTTCCCCAGGGGCGAAGGCGAGGGCGTGCCCCTGATGGAAGAGGGTTGGC
>JBIIRU010000287.1:0-3694 GCA_044341355.1 Cyanobium sp.
CCGGCAACGTGGCTCGCACCTGTGCTGCCACAGGCAGCGAACTGCATCTGATTGAGCCCCTTGGCTTCCAGATCGACGACCGGCAGTTGCGCCGTGCCGGCCTGGATTACTGGCCATGGGTCCAACTACACCGCCATGGAGATGAAACAACCTTTCTGGAAAACTGCCGGCGGCAGGGTGGTCGGCTGGTGGCCCTGAGCAGCCATGCGGCCGTGGCATATACGGATTTTGCCTTCTGCGCCAATGACTGGTTGCTGTTTGGCCAGGAAACCGACGGACTACCGGCCCGTTTACTCGCCCAGGCTGATGGGGCGCTGACGATCCCGATGGCCCAAAAAGCCCAGCCAGGGCAAGGGGGAGTTCGCAGCTTGAACCTGTCCGTGGCTGTGGCGGTGGTTCTGTTTGAATCCCTAAGGCAAATACAGCTCCAAAAGGGAAACTAGCAAAATAGAGTTTAATCGCAACCAGGACTGAAAGCCTGTTTCAACCCTCCCTAACCACAACCTTTTTTAATTTCATAGCACATAGCCGCCCCAATGTCAAGCAGATCGTATTCAGCGTTTGCATTGACGTTCGCAGGTCAACACGCTAAGGTCTGGCGGACTTGGGGATGATGGCTTCTCCAACAGGTCTTGTTCATCGAATTGCTTTGCATGAAGTCCGCTCAAATTTGGACTCTGTTGTTCGCTGGTTCGGCAATTGTTTCCCCTTTTCTGACCGCTATTGCCCGCGATTCTGTACTAAGCGATACCCAGCAAGCCCTGGTTCGTGCTTTAACCGCTCCCGACTCCGCTTCAGGTGAAGTTGATGATGGCCCCGACTCTGGCGACTCCCCGCAGGCCACCGCCGCGACCCTGCAGGCAGCGCCAGTAGGACTGAACTCCCTGCCCAGCGAACCGACCCAGGCGCAGGCCGAGGTTGCTTCTGCCGAAGGGCTGAACTGGCAACCCCTCTATCCGCAACCCGCCAGCGCGCCAACAGCCCCCCGGGGCAGCAGGGGCTTGGTGCGCTCAGGTGACACCGTGCTTAGCGTTGCCCAGCGCTACGGCATGACCGTCAGTGATCTGCTGCGGCTCAATCCTGGTGTCGAAATGGCCAGCCTCACCCCAGGCATCCAGCTAAGGGTGGCCCCCTCGGCCCCCATGCGCGCCCACATGCTGCTGGCCCTCAGGCCCGCTGGTAGTGGTGCCCTGAGCTGGCCCGATTTGCCGAACCTCCCCCAGGTCCCTCAAGCGCCCCTGCCCGGATCCGGGCCTGGCGACTACATCTGGCCGACCCAAGGGGTGTTCAGCTCGGGATACGGCTGGCGCTGGGGTCGGATGCACAAAGGCATTGACCTGGCTAACAGGACCGGCACGCCGATTGTGGCGGCCAAAGAAGGGCGGGTCAGCTTTGCCGGTTGGCACGATGGTGGTTATGGCTATCTGGTCGAGATCAGCCACGCCGATGGATCCACGACCCGCTACGCCCACAACAGCCGCCTGCTGGTCGGCCAGGGCCAGGAGGTGCGCCAGGGTGAGGTCATCAGCCAGATGGGCAGCACGGGCAACAGCACGGGGCCCCACCTCCATTTTGAGATCATCGCCCCGGGCATGGGTGCCATGAATCCCCTCAACTTCCTGCCGCCACGGGCCTGAGGCCAGCCCAGGTAACAGAAGGGGCGATCATCTATAATTTATCAATACCGAGGCTCGGTAGCTCAGCCGGTTAGAGCGTGGGATTCATAACCCCAAGGTCGGGAGTTCAAGTCTCCCCCGAGCCATCAAACGCTTGACCGTTGGCACCAAAGTTTAGTATTGGCCTTGCCAATGATGGCAATAGTCGAACTGCAGTTTCCGAACGGCTGACGAGCTCAGAAATCGCGCCGCTAAGACAGCAGAACAGATCAATCTCTGCCTACGCCCAAAGCGCTGGTCCAACTTTCACTGTCGTCTGACAGAAGGTAAGTCCTGCTACCGGAGCTGTCCCGCCTCCGCCCACAGAGTGGGCAGGCCACAACGGGTCACAGACGTGCAGGAGTTGGTGGGGACGGTGCAAACGCTCTGGCGCTACCCGGTCAAATCGATGCTCGGAGACTCTCCACAGCGGCTCTATGTGGAGGCTGGCGGCATCCGGGGCGATCGGGCCTATGCCCTGTGGGACCACGCCAGCGGCCGGGTGGCCAGCGCCAAAAACCCACGCCTCTGGCAGGGCCTACTCGGCTACCGCGCCCGCTTCCTGGAGGAGCCCGTGCCATCTGCGCCCCTGCCGCCGGTGCTGATCGGCCCGCAGCAGGGGGACGGGGCCGCCGAGCTCTGTAGCGGTGACACCGATGTCGGTGCCTTCTTCAGCGACCTGTTCGGGCGCAGAGTGAGCCTGCTGGACACCCCCCCGGACGGCGCCAGCCTCGACCAGTACTGGCCGCCGGTGGAAGGGCGCGCCTTCCAGGACGAAACCAACGCCCTGGAATTGCCTGCGGGCACCTTCTTCGATGCCTGCCCCATCCACGCCATCACCACCGCCACCCTGGAGCGGTTGCGGCAGCTGGAACCCCAGCGCGATTTCGCCGTCGAACGCTTCCGCCCCAACCTGCTGATCAGCACGCCGGAGGGGGCCGAAGGCTTCGTGGAGGAGACCTGGAGCGGCTCCTGCCTGCGGATCGGCGAGCAGCTGGTGCTCCGGGTCGACGGCGGCTGCCCCCGCTGCGTGGTCACCACCCTGGCCCAGGGCACCCTGGGCGAAGACCTGGAGATCCTGAGGGCCACCGCCCGCCACAACGGCGTGGTGGCCGGCATCCGCCTGAGTGTGGTGACCCCCGGCCCGGTGGCCGTGGGCGATCCGGTGCGACTGCTCAGACAAAACCAGCCGCCAGGCGGTTGAGGCCCTGCTCCAGCAGGCCGGCGGAGGTGGCGAAAGTCAGATAAGAAATTGTGAACTCGACTGATCGCAGCACCCACCTAGGACCCACAGCCGCGTTGGACAAGATGACCCGATGACTCGGCTGGAAGACCTCAAACCCGACGCCCTGGTCAAGGGACTGGTGGGCACTGAGGCCGTGCGGCTGATCAGTGTCCAGCGGATGGGCGACATGGCCTGCCAGGTGTTTTACCGGGGCCAGGACGGCAGCACTCGCGACACGATCGTGTTCCGCAGCAGTGAGGCCCAGCTGGAGTTGGTCTCTGGTGGCCGTAAGTGGAGCTTTGAGGGGGACGGCGAACTGTTCCGGTTGGTGTCGGAGGCCGAGCGGATTCGACTGGCCTACTTGTTCGACCCTTACGTGGCAGTAAGCAGCAGCACGATTGACCCACTGCCCCACCAGATCAGCGCGGTCTACGAGCACATGCTCCCCCGCCAGCCAATGCGCTTCCTGCTGGCCGATGACCCCGGCGCCGGCAAGACGATCATGGCTGGTCTGTTGATCAAGGAATTGCTGATCCGAGGTGAGCTGGAGCGCTGCCTGATCGTGGCGCCGGGCTCCCTCACCGAACAGTGGCAGGACGAGCTGAAGGAGAAGTTCGAGCTGCAATTCGAGCTGCTCACCCGCGACCTGATCAACGCCACCGGCCTGGGCAATCCCTTTGCAGAGCGGCCGCTGTTGATCGCCCGCATGGATCAGCTCTCCCGCGACCTGGACCTCCAGACCCGGCTGGAGCAGGCGCCCGAGTGGGACCTGGTGGTGTTCGATGAATCCCACCGCATGAGCGCCCACTACTTC
>JBIIRU010000288.1:0-3652 GCA_044341355.1 Cyanobium sp.
CCACCAGTTCATCCAGTTCGCTCTCCAGACCGGTCAGAAACAGCAGGGCGTATAGACCCAGGGTGGACAACTGTTGGAGGCTGTCAAAGGAGCTCATGTAGATCTCCCGCACCCGCTCGGTGGATACAGCGGCCAGTTGGCTCACGAGCTGCACGGGCCAGGCAGCCAGCTGGGCGCCGGACTCGGGCGGCAGCAGCAGATGCAGACCAGACACGCCAATAAGCACACCAGCCACTAATTCCCCCAGGATCGAGGGCAATTGCAGGCGGACCATCAGCTCGGCGAGGCTGCGGGCGGCGAGAAAAATGATCAGGAAACGGCCCACCAGGATCAGGGTTTCCGCCACATCTTCCTGGTGGGAGCCGATTTCAAGCAGCAGGGGCAGAACCATGTAATCAGCCATCCGGGGGCGACCCTAGGGCGTAAGGCACGGCTCTAGATACCCGGTCGTAGCCGACTTCAGTGTGGATCTCAGCGCCGGAAACGTGCCAAACAGCAACTGTGGCTACAGTTTGGCCCTTACGCGCTGCCATTGAGGCCAGCGTCTAGCAGCCGGAGAGCAGCAACCATGACCGAGCTGAAACCCCGCAACCTGCGCCTGCCGACCCCAGGCTGCTACGCCGACCCCGACCGCAGCGGGCTCGAAGCCAAAGATGTGTTCGACGGTATGACAGAACACCTCTTCTATACCCTCGGCAAGCTGGCTCCAAGTGCCAGCCACCACGACCTTTACATGGCCCTCAGCTACGCCGTGCGCGACCGGCTGATGACCCGTTATCTCGCCGGGATTGAAGCAATCAATGCAACTCCCACCCGCGTGGTGGCCTATCTATCCGCCGAATTCCTGATCGGTCCCCAACTTGGAAACAACCTTTTGATGTTGGGCATCCAGGAGGAGGCCGCCGAAGCATTGCGGGGTTTCGGCATTACCGACATCAACGAGATTCTCAACGTTGAAGAAGAACCGGGATTGGGCAATGGGGGGCTGGGGCGACTGGCGGCTTGCTTCCTGGAATCCCTGGCCTCACTCCAAATCCCAGCCACAGGTTATGGCATTCGCTATGAATTTGGCATTTTCGACCAACTGATCCGCGAAGGCTGGCAGGTAGAGATCACAGACAAATGGCTCAAGAGCGGCTGGCCCTGGGAAATCCCCCACCCCGACCAAGCCTGCTTCGTGGGCTTCGGGGGCCACACGGAGAGCTACCGCGATGAGCGTGGAGGCTATCGAGTGCGCTGGATTCCCGCCGAACACGCCATCGGGGTGCCCCACGATGTGCCGGTGCTGGGCTACAGGGTCAACACCTGCGACAGGCTCAGGCTCTGGCGTGCTGACGCCAGCGAAAGCTTCGATTTCCAGGCCTTCAACATCGGCGATTATTACGGCGCCGTTGAAGAAAAAGTGGGCAGCGAAACTCTCTCCAAGGTTCTCTATCCCAATGATGGCACCGACGAAGGTCGAAAACTGCGCTTGAAGCAGCAGCATTTCTTCGTGAGCTGCTCGCTGCAGGACATGATGAGAAACCTGGAGGCCAGGGGCATTCCCATCCAGGAATTCAGCGACCACTGGGCAGTGCAGCTCAATGACACCCACCCCTCCATAGCTGTGGCCGAGCTGATGCGGCTGCTGCTCGACGACAAGATGCTCAGCTGGGAGCAAGCCTGGGACATCGTGACCCGCTCGCTCTCGTACACCAACCACACCTTGTTGCCGGAAGCCCTGGAAAAATGGGACCTAAATCTCTTCGCCTCGCTGTTGCCAAGGCACCTGGAACTGATCTATGAGATCAATCGACGTTTCCTACAACAAGTGCGCCTCAGATATCCGGGCAACGAAAAAATCCTGCGTAAGGTTTCCATAATTGATGAAGATGGATCCCGGTCGGTACGGATGGCCAATTTGGCTACCGTAGCCAGCCATCACGTCAATGGCGTTGCCGCCCTGCATAGCGATCTGGTCAAGCGTGATCTGTTCCCTGAATTTGCGGCCCTCTGGCCCGAAAAGTTCACCAATGTCACCAACGGCGTCACGCCGCGCCGTTGGTTGGCCCTGGCCAATCCCCGCCTTACAGCCCTGCTCAACGAAAGCATTGGCGACGGCTGGATTCACGATCTGAGGCAACTGGAACGCCTGCAGCCCCTCGCCGAAGACAACGCCTTTCTGGAGCGCTGGCAAGCCACTAAACTAGCTGTCAAAAAAGATCTGAGCCTATATATTCATACCCACACTGGCGTACTTGTTGACCCGGCATCCCTATTCGATGTCCAGGTGAAACGGATCCACGAATATAAGCGGCAGCACCTTAATGCTCTGCAAGTTATTGCCCAATACTTGCGCATCAAAAACGGACAAGCCGATGGCAGTGCGCCACGTACCGTCATCTTCGGTGGCAAGGCGGCACCGGGCTACGCCATGGCCAAATTGATCATCCGCTTCATCAATGGCATCGCCGATACGGTCAATTCCGATCCCGATATGGAGGGACGACTGCGGGTTGTATTCCTCGCCGATTACAACGTCAAACTCGGTGAGCGGGTCTACCCGGCAGCCGACCTCTCGGAGCAGATCTCGACGGCGGGCAAAGAGGCCTCCGGCACCGGCAATATGAAATTTGCCATGAATGGGGCCCTCACCATCGGCACCCTCGATGGCGCCAACGTCGAAATTCGAGAGCAGGTGGGAGCGGAGAATTTCTTCCTCTTTGGCCATACCGCCGACCAACTCGTAGGCCTAAACCAACAGGGCTATCGACCCTGGGAAGTGATCCCGGCCGAACCCGAATTGGGCGAAGTGCTGCGACTGATCGAACAGGGACACTTCAGCCAAGGGGATGGGGAGCTGTTTAGACCCCTACTGGAGAACCTCACAGGCAACGATCCTTTCTTCGTTTTAGCCGACTTTGCCGATTACCTCAGGGTTCAATCCGCAGTCAGCTCCGCCTGGGCCAATCGCGCCCACTGGAACAGAATGTCAGTCTTGAATACGGCCCGCACAGGATTTTTCTCCTCGGACCGTTCAATCCAAGAGTATGCAAAACGTATCTGGCAGGCCGAGAAATATCCCGTAACGATCACCTGTGAGATCGATGAATCAGATCAGGGTCTGTGATCGGGCAGGTCGGGAGTTTGGTGTAGAAGTCGGTTGAGCCGCAGACGATCGGCATTGAGGGGGTCAGGGGCAAGTTCACCGGCCACCTCCCGAAATTTTTGCTCAACTTCTTCTGGCACGCGCACATCAAAAACGCGCTCCATCAATGCTTCGATCGAAAAGAGGTGTGCATTGATGTTCTCCAAATCCGCCATGGCTTGCTGCATGGCATCAGGCTCGTCTGCCGTATCAGCCTTGGTGGACTCGGTCGGGGCCGGAACCAAGGCTTCGTTTTCGCCGTAGTGCTTCTGCAGCTCCTCGAGCACCCGTCCGGCCAAGGTGCGAAAAGACTGCAAGGCAGCCCAATTCAACTCCTGCTGTTGGCGGAGACTGGGATTTTCACGAATCAACCGGTCGTGCTCGCGGTAGAACCGCTGGCAATCAGGGCATTGGCAGGGCTCTTCGCTCACCGCTTCCCCTTGTCTCAATCAACACCCATCATGGCATTACCGCCGATGGGCTGCCGGAATCAGGCTCCGGAGGGTCCAGATCGGCAGCCGGCAG
>JBIIRU010000044.1:0-12546 GCA_044341355.1 Cyanobium sp.
CATCCTGCTGCCACGACTGATTGCCGGTCATGACGTTGTTGATCTCGTCGGCGGGCACCTGGAAGGCCAACACCCCCACCAGCCGGGAGCCGCTGTAGATCGGTGCGGCGATGAAGGAGGCGGGGGCTCCATAGGAGGGGGCATAGGCGGCGAAATCCGCCAGATCGGTGAATCCCTTTTCCTTGGTGGCAATCACCTGGCGAATCAGTCCGGCCAGGTTGCTATCTCTGTAGGGACCATTCTGCAGATCACTGCCGAAATCTGTCTCTTTAAAAACGGTGTAAACGATCTGCCCCTGGGGATTGATCAGAAACATATCATAATATCCAAACTTAGACACGATATTGCGAAAGATTGGATGATAGAGGCCATGTACGCGGCTGTAGGCGGTGCCATCGTTTGCGGCGTTGAGGAACTGCTTGCGGGAAACTGGATTGGGATTGGCGGCAATGTAGTGATATTGAAGGTATCGGGAGGCCGGCGTATTGACTAGATAGGACTCAAGAATGGGAATGCCTGAGTGAAACTTATCGAGGCGGGGTAGAAACTCTTTGAAGTAGTATTGCTCCAGTGGCTGCATCGAGTTGGGCGGCAGGGTCGAAGCTCCCAGTTGCTGGTAGGCCGCGTCAAACTCCTGGACTGCAGCCACGATCGACAGGTCTTCGCTGAGGGTGAGGGTGTGGTTTTGAATATGGCGAAAATAGGCTTCAATTTGGGAAGCTTTGGAGGCGCGCACGCTGGTGAGTTGGTTATAGACCCTGTCGGTGAGGTTGATCTGGCCGCTTTTATATCCGAGTACAGCAGTAAACAGAGTCGAAAATCCACTGACCAGCAACAGCATCAAAATCAGCTTGGATTTGATGCTTAGCTGGCCGGATGATCCCCGCAAAAGCTGCAAGAATAAATTCGCCGGATTGACCTTCGACAGATCCATAATGCACCGGGCATTTTGCGATAATAGTTCCTCGATTCCAATGGTTTGTAGGCACTGCAACCGTTGGCTGGGCGCCGTGCTGCCAAGAGGGGCACAGCCATGGCGGCGGCGCCTCGCTGCCGAGAGCTCAGGGGCTGGCGCTGCGGTTGGTTCAAAACCCTGACCCCGGCGTTTGCAGAAAGGCCAACTCCGCGGCGCTTGACTCCCGCCCCAAGGCGGCATTGCGGTGCGGGAAGCGGCCAAAGCGGGCGATCACATCCCTGTGCCTCAGCGCGAAATCTGCCGTTCGGGCGTCCACGAACTGGCTGAACAGCGGCAGGGACGCCTCCTGCACCGTCAGCTCTTCGCTGTGCATCAACGGCATCAGCCAGAACTGCCGCCGCGCCTGGTTTGGCTCGGCTTTCACCCAGCCAAGCTCCAGCGCCCGCAGGCTCAGCGCCAGGGCCTGGGGATCTCCAGCGAAAGCCTTGGCGTTGTCGCGCCAGAGCTGGCGGGGGAACTGATCGAGCAGCAATACCAGCGCCAGGCCGCTCTGAGGTGTTTCGCTCCAGGGGCCAAGCTCGCCGGCGATCGCCTCGCGGGTGAGGTCTTGGAAACGTTGTCGAAGCAGTGCGTCAAAGGCAGGGTCTTTGGCAAACCATTGGCTGGGGGTGGTGTCGTTGAACCAGAAGTTCAAAACTGCTTTGGCTTCGATCACCTTGGCTTCGGCACGGCCCGTCTTTCCCCATCATCGATTCCCCCTGATCGCACAGCCGGCACCCTGCCCATCGCCTGGGGGGCTGCTGAAGAGGTCTGAGGGACTACTGGGGTTATCCCGGTTCAATGGACAGATCGGCCACCAGGCAGGCAACAGTGTCCAAGAACAGGGCGGGGGCGTCATCGCTGCGCAGTCACCGCCGCGGTGCACCTAGATTAATTCAGGACAAAAGTTCCCCAGTTATTTACCGCATCCAATGTTAGCCATCAATCGCTCCCTGCGCGCAGGCGTCGCTGGCCTATCTCTGAGCCTGTTGGCTTCGACATCTGCTTTTGCAGGCAGTTCCCCAGTACCCACCAAGGACATCGTCGACACGGCTGTTGCTGCGGGCAGTTTCAAGACGCTCACGACTGCGCTGAATGCGGCCGGGCTCGTCGAAACCTTGAAGGGTAAAGGTCCGTTTACTGTTTTTGCGCCCACCGATGCAGCCTTCGCCAAGCTGCCGGCGGGCACGGTGGAGTCGCTTCTCAATCCTGAGAACAAGCAAAAGCTAACTTCCATTCTCACCTATCACGTCGTAGCTGGCAATGTGAAGGCCGCCGATGTCGTCAAGCTCAAGGGCGCAAAGACCTTGAACGGTCAATCGGTCATGATCAAGACCCTCGGTGGCAAGGTCTTTATTAACGGCGCCACCGTCGTCAAGGCCGATATCGCCACGACCAACGGCACCATCCACGTGATTGACACCGTGCTGCTGCCTAAGTGATCTGCTGCCCGGCGGATTGAACGGGTGCCGCAGCAAGACTGCGGCACCACTACTTACAGTAAGGTGTGATATTTTTATAAGCTTACTAATCAGTCCTGAAATTGATCTAGCAAGCTGAATGGACTGGCCTTGTTTTTGAGAATGCTCCACTTCCGATGGCCGTAGAGCAGATGTTCGAGTCGTGGGCCTCAAGTAGGAAGCTGCCGCGGTAATCGGTGAGAATTTTGTCGGCGAGTCTGGCGTGGAATTGTCGAGCTATGAAGCACTCGCCTGAAAAACCTTTCACCCAAGATTTGCCTTAACCATGACTCATTTCACTTTATAAACTTATGCTGGGACTTGGGTCAGAGCTTCGGCCAGGCTAACCACCAAGGTGCGTCCGTTCAGCCGGTAGCTGCGCTCACCTGGTGTGATCACCAGCAGCAGATCGAGTTCCAGATCCGCCAGGGCCTGCCGCATCGAAGCGCTCAGTCGGGGTGCATCCGCCCGCTTGATCTCCACACCGATCCGCCGGCCACCCAGCATCACCAGCAGATCCAGTTCGGCACCGCCATGGGTGGCCCAGAACCAGACGCCTTGGGGCCGCCAGGCTGCCAGCAGTTGCTCGATCACGTAGCCCTCCCAGGAGGCGCCGAGGCGGGGATGGCAGAGCAGGGCGTCGTGGTCCTGAATTTGGAGCAGCTGGTGCAACAGGCCCGTGTCGCGGAAGTAAATCTTCGGGGCCTTCACTTGACGTTTGAGCAGGTTGGCGTGCCAGGGCTGCAGCAAACGCACCATGAAGACGCCTTCGAGCAGATCGAGATAGCGGCGGCAGGTGGTCTGATTCACACCAAGTGAGCGTCCCAGTTCGGAGCCATTCCACAGCTGGCCATGAAAATGGGCGAGCATCGCCCAGAAGCGCTGCAGGGTGGCGGCAGGAACGCGCACACCGAGCTGGGGGATGTCGCTTTCCAGCAGGGTGCGAATGAAGTCTCGCCTCCAGATCAGGCTGGCCGCCTCCTCCTCCGCCAGAAAGGAGCGGGGAAAGCCACCCCGCAGCCACAGCCTTGGGGCGGCATCCGGCCCAACCTCCGCCAGGGTGAAACCTGCCATCTCGACGATCTCGATGCGGCCGGCCAGGGATTCCGACGACTGGCGCAGCAGCGCCGGCGAGGCGGAGCCGAGGATCAGAAATTGGGCCGGGGCGTCCGATCGGTCGGCCAGCACGCGCAGGATCGGGAACAGCTCGGGGCGCCTTTGCACTTCATCAATCACCACCGTGCCGCGCAGCTCGGCCAGGGCCGTCAGGGGCTCTTCCAGCCGCGCCAGGCTGATCGGATCCTCGAGGTCGAAGTAGTTGGCCGAGGTCACAGGCACCAGTTGCCGGGCCAGGGTGGTTTTGCCGCACTGGCGCGGACCGAGCAGCGCCACCACCGGCGCTCGGGGCAGGGCCGCCTGCAGTGCGTTAAGCAAGGAGGACCGGGAGAGCATGGCACCAGCCTAGGGATAGCCTTGAAAATTCTGCGATGTACGCTCGATTTTCAAGTCTTCCGTTGATCAAACACCGACTGGAGCCTCTTCCCGGCTGGGGCTCAGCCGGGAAGAGGCTCCCAGCAGGCTCTCGGCCAGCAAAGGCAAGCAGGGTTGGCGGACGACAGCGCCGCAATACCAACCACCGTCAAGCTGGAATGCTGAAAGGCCTTTGGGCACAGACGAACGCCATGACTGCTGATGCTGATCAAAAGGCTGCCACCGCGTCACCGTGCCCTGCCGCGATGCCGCCAGCGCCGATCAGTGAGCCGATCGTCGTGTGCAGGATGGTGAACTCCGCAAACCTGATGGCTCCAACCTTGACATAGCTCAGGTCTTGCCCTGGAGCACCTTTTCTAGAACCGCGATCAGGCGTTCCTCCATCTGGTCGATCCGCTGCAGCAGCCGTGTCTCCAACTGGGCCAGCGCTTCCTCGCCACGAGCACCAGCGCCACCACCCCGTCCAGCTGCCGGCCGTGTTAGCGCCTGGGCCGCTGCGGGCCAGCTTCCGCTGGCAAACACGCTGCACAGATAGTCCCAGGTTTTCTTTTTGGAGGGAGCAGGGCCCAGGGTTGCTTCTAGATGGGTGAGGGCGGCTGCGGCGGTTCCGAAACGGGCTTTGAGGGCTTTTGGATGGCACTGCTCCGGGGGCAGGAGGGGTTTAGGTGCTGCCTGCAGGGCTGCTGCCGTCTTGGTTTCGGCAGGCAGCGCCGGTGCCACTTCCTCCACAAGCTCTCGGATTGCGGCGTTTTGTTCACCCACGGTGCGGAACAGTTCCGCATCACCCTTGGCCATGCGCGCCATCAACGCACCGAAGCGATCGCTCAGATCTCCCATCAGCCCTCGCTACCGCCGCGCAGCAGGCTGCGCATGCGTTCGATCAGCCGGGTGATGTTGAAGATGCCCCAGTAACCCGCTTCCTCCTTGGCGGCATCAAGTTCCTTGAGCACACCATCAAGGGCCTGTTGCTTGTCCTCGAAAGCCTCCAGCTCCCGGTGCATGTCCTGGGCGATGCGCAGGGCGTCCGCCCTTTCCTGGCCCAGCTCCATCAACCGACCCTCGTAGCGTCGCAGGGTTTCCAGGAACTGTTCCCGCGCGGCCGTGAGCTCTCTGGAACGGCGCTGCAGCTGGCCACGGGAGCGTGTTAGCGAGGCGTGGCTGTTGCGCATCGCCAGGTAGTGGTGCTCGATCTGCTCCCGGCTCAGGCTGCTTGGATCAACGGGAAAATCCTGGGTGGAGCGGATGCCTTTGCATTCCACTGGGGCCTGGGTGGCGGCAGGCGAAACCAAGCGCGATTCAGTGCCTGACGCCAGAAAGCTCAACTCCCCTTGCTCGCTATGGCCTTGCTCGCTATGGGCCATCGGAACAAACAGGGAATCACCATGGAGCCAGCTTAGGGCGCGGAATGGCTTGGCAAGACCATGGGGACCGTAATGATGGTTTGGGTTTGCAGCCTGCAGCTGAAAGCATTTGACTTGGCATTTTTGATGTTGCGCAAATTCTATAAAGCCTGTTTCAGCTTTTGCGCCAACCAAGCTATTGCCGGCAGCACCCAGATGTCCGTCGATGACATGACCTTATCGGCTCCACCCGGCTCTGGCACACCAGCAAGCGATCAAAGGGATCCCGGTGGGCGCCATCGGTCTCTAGTTCCCCCGCAGCCAGCAAATGGGCGTTGCTGATTGGCAGCCAACGGAAGCCCTGCAACGGCACCTGGCGCTCCAGTAACGGCAGATCCACCTGCAGCCGCCCAACGTCTCACCCGGGTTGGTGGCTACCAATGAGCAGTCCAACCCACGCCAATCGGGCTAGCGTGGTCGCAATTGTGCAGCGACAATGCCAGAAGTAGTCGCAAGCCAGGTGTCGGTGCGGGATCTCAAGACCCATCTCTCCGAATGGCTTGGCCGGGTGCAGGCCGGTGAAGTGGTGGAGGTCACCTCCCACCGCAAACCGATTGCCCGCATCACGGCTGTGAAGCCAGTTGCTTCAGTCTCAACTGATCCGCTGCAGCAGGCGATCGCCGCCGGCGTGATCAGCTGGAATGGCCAGAACCCTTTGATTCCACCACCGGTCAAGCTGAATGATGGTGGCCCACTGATGAGTGACATTGTGATCGAGGATCGTGGTTAGACACTGTGATTCTTTTCTGTGATACATCTGCGCTTCTCAAGCTGTTCATCGATGAACAGGGCAGCGAAAGCATGATCAACGCGCGTTCTTCTTCAAAAGGAATCGCGGTTTGCAGAATCACCTGGGCTGAGTCGATGGCCGCATTGGCCCAACGCACTAGGTTCAATGGTACAAATCAGTCTGGATTGGCTCAGGCCAGATCCATTTTTGAGCAGGCCTGGCCTGGGTTTGTGATCGCCGATATCACTCAGCCGCTGGTCGAAAAAGCTGGTGTATTTGCCGAGGCATTCGCCCTGCGTGGCTACGACAGTGTGCAGCTTGCCGCCGCCCATCAATTGCATGAGCAGTTTGCACTTCCGCTCACCTTCGCCTGTTTCGACCGACGCCTCAATCAGGCCGCCAAGCTTCTGCAACTGGAGGTGCTTCCGTGACACCCATGGCCACGATCACCAGCGAGCTGGAGCATCTTCGTCGGCTCCCTCAACCTTGGAGGCTCCGTCGAAATGATCCCCAACGCCATCGCCATCGCCGAACTGGCCGTCGAGAAGCAGGCCAAGGTGCTGCTGATGCCGGTCTCAGCCCGCCGCGGCCTCAACGATCTCCCCGATGACCTCTGGACCAAGATCTCGATTGAGTTCTACAAGGATCCGGACGATGCGGTGTTCAAGGGCCTGGGCCCTACGTCGTGTAATCGGCGTTGATGCGCACGTATTGATCCGATAGGTCGCAGCCCCAGGCGACCCCCGCGCCGCTGCCATCCCCCAGCTGCAGCCGGATAACCACCGTGTCGTCCTGGAGGTAGGCGCCGGCGGCGCGGGCGTGCAGGTATTGGGAGGCCGCTGGGCGGTCGAAGGCCAGGGGCTGGCCGGCGGCCATCAGCTGGTGGGGACCCAGCCACAGGGCCAGGCAGCCAGGCTCCAGGGGCACCCCGGCCCGGCCCGCGGCGGCCACGATGCGGCCCCAGTTGGGATCGCGGCCATGGATGGCGCACTTGACCAGGGACGAGCCGCAGATGGTGCGGGCGATGGCGCGGGCGCCGGCCCCATCGGCGGCCCCCTCCACCCTCACCTCGATCAGGCAGGTGGCGCCTTCGCCATCACGGGCAATGGCCCGGGCCAGGTGTTGCGACACCGCCGTCAGGCCGGCCTCCAGGGCGCCAAAGTGCTCGGGGCCCAGGGGCTGGCCGGCGGCAAAGGCCAGGAACATGTCATTGGTGCTGGTGTCGCCGTCCACCGTGATCGCATTGAAGGAGCGATCGACAGCGCGCTGCACCATGGCTTTCCAGACGGCCGCCGGCACGCCGGCATCACAGCTGAGGTAGGCCAACATCGTGGCCATGTTGGGGTGAATCATCCCCGAACCCTTGGCCATGCCGCCGATGCGCACGCGGCGGCCGCCCAGGTCGGCCTCCAGGGCGATTTGCTTATCAACTAGATCGGTGGTGAGGATCGCCCGGGCCGCCGCATCGCCGCCAACCCTGGCCAGGGCTGCCACCAGCGGATCCAGGCCCGCCACCAGGATGTCCATCGCAATCGGCACACCGATCACCCCGGTGGAGCCGATCAGCACCTCCTCGGGCTCCAGGTTCAGGCGCCGGGCCAGTTCGGCGGTGGCGCTGAGGCTATCGGCCAGCCCCCGCACGCCGGTGCAGGCATTGGCCTGGCCCGAATTGGTTAGTACCGCCCGCACCTGCCCGCCCCGGGCCGCCAGCCGCTCGGCACAGAGATCGACGCAGGCGGCCCGCACCCGGTTGAGGGTGAAGCTGCCGGCAGCGACCGCCCCCTCAGGGGCCAGCAGCAGGGAGAGGTCGGGATTGCCGGAGGGCTTCAATCCCGCCGTGATGCCCGCCGCCAAAAAGCCGCTGGGAGCTGTGATGCCACCGGTGATGGGTTGCCAGGCCACCCCGCCCGGGCCGGGGTTGCTGGCGGGCGGACCAACTTCAGGCTGGAAACCTGACGGGGGCAAGTCAGTCACGATTGGCACAGCAGTGCCGCCCATCTTCTCGCCCCGAAGGATCTGTTGGGAACAGGCCCCTGGATCGCCAAGATTGATGCTTCGAGCGCACGCGCTCCAGCCTTGCCGCCGTGATTCGTGCCAGCTTGATTCGCGCCAGATTCCAGGGATCCGAGCAGCGTCGCATCGGCCTCACCGGCGGCATCGCCACGGGCAAAAGCACCGTGGGCCAGCTGCTGGCCGGGCGCTTCGGCCTGCCGGTGCTGGATGCGGACCTCTACGCCCGTGGGGCCCTCGCCCCAGGTAGCCCCGGAGCCCGGGCCGTCCTGGCCCGCTACGGCGAGCCGGTGGCCGCCAAGGCGGTGTCTGCCAAGGCGCTGGCCGCCGGGGCTGGCGACGCCATCGATCGGGCGGCCTTGGGGCGCGTCGTCTTCGCCGATCCGGTGGAGCGCCGCTGGCTGGAACAGCTGGTGCACCCCCTGGTTCGTCAACGCTTTGAGGCTGAATTGGAGCGGCTGGCCCACGCGCCCGTGGTGGTGCTGATGATTCCGCTGCTGTTTGAGGCCGGCCTGGAATCGCTTTGCAGCGAGGTGTGGCTGGTGACGTGCAGCCCCGAAACGCAACTGCAGCGCCTGATTGGCCGCGACGGGCTGCCGGAGCATGAAGCGCGCGCGCGCATTGCCGCCCAATGGCCCCTAGCCCGCAAACAGGCCCTCGCCGATCGGCTGATCCACAACGATGGCGATCCCGAGGCCCTCGAACAGCAGCTAGCTGCAGCCTTGGCCCTCAACCCTTGAGTTTCTGCATCAGGATTTGATTGGCCAGCTTGGGATCGGCGCGGCCGCCGGTCTGCTTCATCAACTGGCCCACAAAGAAGCCCTGCAATTTGTTCTTGCCGCCCCTGAAGGCCTCCACCTCGGCCGGATGGGCCGCCAGCAAGCCATCGACAATCGCGCCGATGGCGGCCGGATCACTGATCATGCCCAGGCCCCTGGCGGCCACGATCGCCTTGGCGGAGCCCCCCTGCTCCAGCAGCTCGGGCAGGATCTCCTTGGCGATCTTGCCGCTGATGGTGTTGGCCTCGATCAAGCTCACCAGTTCGGCCAACTGCTCGGGACGCAGGGGCAAGGAGGCGTAATCGAGGCGGTTGGCGTTGACATGGGCGGCGATGTCGCCGCAGATCCAGTTAGCGGCAGCCTTGGGCTCGGCCCCCGCCGCCACCACCGCCTCGAAGTATTCGGCCATCGCCCGCTCATCGGTGAGCACCCGGGCGTCGTAGATGGACAGACCCAGCTGGTCGGCGTAGCGGTGCCGCTTGGCGGATGGCAGCTCGGGCAGCTCGTCCAACCAGGCCTGACGCTGGGCTTCACTCACCTCAATCGGGCCCAGATCTGGCTCTGGAAAATAGCGATAGTCGCTGGAGCCTTCCTTGATTCGCATGCTCTTGGTGAGCTGTTTGCCCTCATCCCAGAGGCGGGTTTCCTGCACGATCGGCTCGCCGGCCTCAATGGCCTTGATCTGCCGTTGAATTTCATACTCACAGGCCTTCTGAATCGCCGAGAAGGAATTCATGTTCTTGATTTCCACCTTGACGCCAAAGGGGGCGTCAGGTCCTTGACGCACCGAGATATTGACGTCGCAGCGCAACGAGCCCTCCTGCATGTTGCCGTCAGAGACGCCTAGATAACGCATGATGCGGCGAACCTCCGAGGCGTATTCCGCCGCCTCGCGGCCGGTGCGCAGATCGGGCTTGCTGACGATTTCGGCCAGGGCGACGCCGGCGCGGTTGTAATCCACCAGGGAATGGCTGCTGCCGGCCAGGCGATCGCTGCCGGCATGCACCAGCTTGCCCGCGTCTTCTTCCATGTGCAGGCGCTCGATACCAATGGTTTTGAGATAGGTGTCCTTGCCCTTTTCGGCCACTTCCACCTCAATCCAGCCGTCCTCGGCAATGGGCTGGTCGAACTGGGAGATTTGATAGTTCTTGGGCAGGTCGGGATAGAAATATTGCTTGCGATCGAACTTGCTGTGGGCCGCCACCTTGAGATTCAGGGCTAGGGCGGCCTTGACCGCATATTCGAGCACCTTGAGATTGAGAACCGGCAGGGTGCCGGGTAAGCCACAGACCACGGGGTCGATGTGGGTGTTGGGGTCATCACCGAAGGCGGTGGAGGCGGGGCTGAAAATCTTGCTGGCGGTGCCCAGTTGCACATGGGTTTCGAGGCCGATCACCGCTTCCCAGGCCATGCCGGGAGCGGCGAGGGCGGGGGAGGCGGCGACCTGGGGAGCAGCTGGGGCCATGGCGAAGCAGAAGCGGCACTAACCGCAGAAGCTGGGCCGATCCTAGGCAGGCGCCCCGATGTCAATTACTCCCCGGCCAGGGCGGCCAAGGGTTGGCGGCGATGCAGTTCGTGCAGACCCTCCAGCTGGTTGTGCACCGACACCAGTTGGTCGCGGATGTGGCGGCTGTTGTCGATGCGGGAGAGGGCCAGGAGCATCGTTTCGATCTGCGCTTTGCAGTCGATCAGGACGCGGCATTCGGGCGAGCCAGGTTCGTAGGGCATGACTTGAATCTGTACGTGTACTACTGCAACCCAACCGGCCGGGCGAAACTGTCGCCATCGCTGCCATTCAGCCGGCCCGCCCGCCCCTGCCGCCACCGCCACCCCGACCGGAGCGTCCCTCGCCGCCTCGACCTTCGCCGCCACGTCCTTCGGAGCCACGTCCTTCGCCGCCGCGCCGATCGGCTCGCCCCTCGCTGCGGCGACCCCGCAGGGCCCCGTCAGGACGGCCCCCCGCCGATCGACCGGCCCCAGGCCGGTCCCCTGCTGAAGGCCGGGAGCGCCCGCGGCCACCGCTCAGGTCGAGGGGAGGGGCGGAGAGCACCTTTGGTTCAAAGCCCGGTACCTCCTGGCGGGGCAGCGGTGCCCCCGTGAGTCGCTCGATGGCCCGCAGCAGTTCGTGCTCTTCGGCGGCCACCAGGGAGACGGCATGGCCGCTCTGGCCGGCCCGGCCGGTGCGGCCGATGCGATGCACGTAATCCTCGGCCACATTGGGCAGATCCAAATTGACCACATGGGGCAATTGCTGGATGTCGATGCCCCGGGCGGCAATGTCCGTGGCCACTAGCACCCGCACCTCACCGCTCTTGAAGCCGGCCAAGGCCCGGGTGCGGGCCCCCTGGCTCTTGTTGCCGTGGATGGCGGCGGCCGAGATGCCCTCTTGCTCCAACCGTTCCGACAGACGGTTGGCGCCGTGTTTGGTGCGGGAAAACACCAACACCTGCTGCCAATTCTGGCTCTGGATCAGGTGGCAGAGCAGGTCGGGCTTGCGCCCCATGTCGCAGGGGTGCTGCACTTGCTGGACCAGGGGGGCCGCCTGGTTTTCCGGGGTGGCCTGCAGCTGCACGGGCTGGTGCAGCAGTCCCGTGGCCAGCTGGCGAATCTCGCTGGAGAAAGTGGCCGAAAACAGCAGGTTCTGGCGCTGGGCCGGCATCAGGGCCAAGATCCGCCGGATGTCGCGGATGAAGCCCATGTCCAGCATGCGGTCCGCCTCATCGAGCACCAGGATTTCGACCCGGTCGAGCTTGAGGGCCCCCTGCTGCTGCAGGTCCATCAGGCGACCCGGGGTGGCCACCAACACATCGGTGCCGCGGCGCAGGCGGCTGATCTGGGGATTGGGGCTGACGCCACCAAACACCACATCGCTGCGCAGGTCGAGATAGCGGCCATAGGCCACCACACTCTCGGCCACCTGGGCGGCCAGTTCTCGGGTCGGCGTCAACACCAGGGCCCGCACCACGCCGGCGCGGGCGGGGGGACCATGGCGCAAGCGCTCCAGCAACGGCAAGGTGAAGCCGGCGGTTTTACCGGTACCGGTCTGGGCCGCCGCCATCACATCCCGGCCCTCCAGCACCGCTGGAATGCACTGACGTTGGATCGGCGAGGGGGTTCGGTAGCCCTTGGCCGCCACCGCCTTCACCAATGGCTCGGAGAGCCCTAGGGCGGCAAAATCAGCGGCCAAGGCCGCCGCCGGAGCCTGGACGACCAGCTTGTCGGAGCGACCCTGCAGGGGAAGGTCGGCGGATTCGCCATCAAGGGCTTGGGCAAGGCCGCCATCGGCAAGCCGCCCCACCTGCCCGGCGGCTGGAGCTACCGCTGCCGCAGGGGACCCCAGGCGACGGGGGCTCCGGCTGGGGCTGGGGCTGGAGGTGGGGCTGGGGCTGGAGGTGGAGGTGGAGGTGGAGCGGGAAGAAGGAATCAGATCAAGTTTGAGGGGACTTCCACAGTAGGTGGGGCCACCGGGGGGGGCTTCCGGCCTTCACCGCCCTTGGCTGGCAGCCCCAGAGCTGCTGGCCCGGCAACGGCGCCGCAGCCGCCGGCTCCAACCCCAACCGGCCGCGGCCCCAAGGGCGGCCAAGGGAGCTGGCACGGCCGGAGCCGGCGGGGCGGGATCCTGGAGGCGCATGGTCAGCTCCAGGCTGGTGGGCAGATAGATCTGATCACTACCGATGCCATCAAGATTGTTCAGCAGCAGGATGGTTTCCACCCCAACCCG